>JAJZFF010000190.1 GCA_021805485.1 Pseudomonadota bacterium | reverse complement strand
GCCCGTGCTGATGATCAGGCCGCTGGCCTCGGGGGCCGGCTTCGGTGCCTTGCGCGCCGAGTAGCCGCCGGCGGTGATGTGGTCGGCGATGCGCGTGATCGTCCCCTGGTTGCGCCGGAGAATCTCTCGCATCCGGACGTCTTCAGGGCGCGGGCCCTGGGCTTTGGTGACGATGGTGACCATGGTTCCTCCCACAAGAATCCTCAGGCCGCTGTGTCGCCGTTCATTTTTCCTGCGGATCAGCCGCTATCTCGTCCGACGACTGCTTCAGGTACGATGGATGTTTGATGAATTGGTGGTATCCGGATGCCCCGCTTCGGCAATTCAGGTAACGGTTTGAAATGACCAAGGAAATATCATCATCTTTCGGAAAGATGCGGAAATTTCAAAGTGTTTCCGCACGCGCCGCGATGTTCCGATTCGGCGCAGCTCTTGCGGCGCCGCAAAAGGAAGGGCACGTACGGGCTCAGCCATGATCGAGACAGCCGACAATCCGCCCGGCCGCAGGCCGCCATCGCGGGAGCCGCTTTCACATGATGCCGCGGAAAGATGGCGCCGGCGATGAGGGCAGCCGCATCCGTGCCGTTCTGGCTGGAGAGCGAGGCGGGGTTGCTCGTTGCCCTGAAGGTTCAGCCTGGCGCGCGCCGGGCGCGGCTCGGCCCGGTCGTCCCGGCCGCGGCGGCACCGGGCTGGCCGCCGGCGCGTCTCCGCCTGGCCGTGGTTGTGCCGCCGGAAGACGGCCGTGCCAATGACGCGGTTCTGAAGGCGCTGGCCGCGTGGCTTGGCATCGGCGCCGCGCGCCTCGCATTGCGCGCCGGCGGTCAGGCGCGCGACAAGCTGGTGCTCGTGGTGGGCGGCAGCGCCGCTGAATTCGCCGGTCCGCTGGCGGCGGTGAGCGGCGCCGGCGAGGCGCCGCCCGGCGTCACGACAACAGGCGCAAGGTGAAGCGGTAGCGCACGCTCTCGCCGCGGGAGGCCCGGATCGCGCCGAGGATCAGCATGATCACGTCGGCGACCCCGACGATGATCGCGAGCGGAATGCCGACGACCGAGAGAATCAGCGTCGCGGTCAGGAGATAGGCGATCAGCATCAGGCCGAGCACGGTGATCTGGAAGTTGAGCAGTTCGACGATCTGCTTTCTGGTCGTGGTGCCGTCCTTCGCGACGAAATAGCCGACGAGCGGCGAGAATACGCCGAAGAAAAGGCTGGCCAGGGTGAAGATCACGACGAAGTTGCGATCGTTGGTGGCGGCAAGATCGCTGGCGATGGCATTCTGGTCTGACATGTTGGAACTCCGGTCTGGAATGGCGGCAAGCCTGAATTCAGAGCGAGGGCTTCGCCGCCGGCTGCTGGTTGGCGTGGGAGACGGTCTTCGCCTGCTGGCTTGCCGCGGCCGCGCGCTCGCGCGCGATGTCGCTGTAGATGCTGCCGGCATCGAGCATCAGTTCCGACAGGAACTGGACATGCCCGCCGAAGCTGTTGTTGGCCGACATGGTGATCTGCAGCACCTGCGGGCAGTCCTTCGACCCGTTGTAGAGCTGGGACGGCACCGCGTTGAACGCGCCGGAGATGCAGCCGCTCTGCAGCGTGTAGATATTGTCGGCCAGCTTGTGGGCCGGGTTCGCCCCGGTCCAGTCGACCGCGCCGATCGTGAAGCCGTCCGGCGTGCCGTATTGCGACAGCATGGCCGCGAACAGGTCATGCACGCCCGGCGCCTTGCCGAGATCCTTCGCGTCGGACGGGAACGTCGCCTCGCGGTTGACCGCGACAACCTTGTTGCCGCTCGCCGGCGAGGTGTACTGGATGAAGATCGTCTGGGAGATGTCATCCGCGAAATTCCGCGGGTCGGAATGGCTGGTCACCGTCATGTCGGCAACGAAGGTCTTGCCGTCCGGCATGCGGTACTGCCCTTGCTGGATGGCGGCGTTGGGGAACATGTCCTTGTGGGCGCCGATCAGCTGCCGCACATCGGCGGGTGTCATGCCGAACTTGATGCCCATGATGTCGATGGCCGGCTTCGCCGCGGGCGTGGCGGCGGAGGCTGGCGCGCAGCCGCCGGCGAGCGCTGCCGCCGCGAGGGCGGCAGCAGCGAGATGTTTCATCTGCATGTCGATTGTTCCGTGTGCGTTAAGGGAGAATGCCGGCCGGATGGACGATATATTCCCAGTGACCGTCATGCTTCCTGAAGTCGAAGGGCTTGGTGGCGGTGCTGCCGTCCGGCGCGGCCATCTTGATCTGGCATCTGAAGATGCCCTGCTCCGCGGACTTGCACGAAACCGCCTTGAACTTGATCTTGTCGATCCCGGCAATCGCCGAATGGGCGACGTCGGTGGCCATGCTCCGGGCCATGGCGTTGCTGCCGGCGGCGGCCATTTCCTTTTGCAGCGCGGCGTTGATCTGATCCTTGATCGCCTGCTTCGCCTCTTTCGGACTGGGGCCGGTCCGGCCGCACCCGGCCAGCGCGAGCAGCGGGATCATCGTCAGGGCAGTCTTTTGAATGATTCTCACGGGAAAATTCTTCTTCTTGAAAAGCGTGACTGATCGGAAGGATCGCCGCGGCCGGGCATCACGATACTGAAAACACGACATGCCCGTCGCGGCAGATGGAAATCAAAATTGACAAATAATTATCACATTAAATTCCTCGACTTTTAGAAAAGCATTTCATTACGATTCTTCGATGAACCGGGTCTCCCACAAAATGTCCTGCCTGTAAACAGTTCGTGATCGAAACCGGCGGGGCCGGGTTCAGCCGGCGCCGAGATATTCGATCGCCGCGTCCACGCCGCCGCGCGCGTGCGGCACGCGGGCGAGGCGCAGCGCCATCTCGACCACGCCGAGCGTGCCGAGCAGCATCGCCTCGTTGAGATCGCCCATATGGCCGATGCGGAACACCTTGCCGCCGAGCGGATCGAGCCCGGCGCCGAGCGAGACGTTGAACCGGTCATAGGCGATCCGGCGCACCGCCTCGCCATCGTGCCCCTCGGGCATGCGGATCGCCGTCACCGAATCCGACCGCCTGGTCGGATCGGCGCAATAGAAGGCCACGCCCTGGTTGCCGCTCCAGACCGAAACCGCCCGCCGCGTCGCTTCCGCGAGGCGGTGATGCCGGCGCCACACCGCCTCGATCCCCTCCGCCTCGATCAGCCGCACGGATTCCAGCAGGCCGTAGAACGGCGCGATCGGCACGGTGCCGGTGAAGCTGCGGTGCCGGCGCGCCATCATCCTGGTCCAGTCGAAATAGAACCGCGTCAGCCGCGCCTGGGCATGGGCGGCGAGCGCCTTTTCGCTCACCGCGGTGAAGGCGAGGCCGGCGGGCAGCATCAGCCCCTTCTGGCTGCCGCCCACCACGGCGTCGATCCCCCAGTCGGCCATGCGGAATTCGATCGAGCCGAAGGAGGAGATCGTGTCCGCGAGCAGCAGCGCCGGGTGGCCGGCGGCGTCGAGTGCGGCGCGGATCTCGGGCAGCGGCACGGCAACACCGGTCGAGGTCTCGTTATGGACGATGCAGACCGCCTTGATCTCGTGCGCCGTGTCGGCGGCGAGACGCTCCGCGATCGCGCCGATATCGGGGCCGCGCCGCCAGTCGGCCTCCGGCATTTCGACCTCGAGGCCGAGCGTGCGCGCCATCGCGCCCCAGACATGGGAGAAATACCCGGCCTCCGGCATCAGGATGCGGTCGCCCGGCGAGAACAGGTTCTGCAGCGTCGCCTCCCAGGCGCCGTGGCCGCTGGAGGTGTAGATGAACACCTCGCCGGTGGTGAAGAGCAGCCGCTTCAGCCCCGCCACCGC
>JAJZFF010000490.1 GCA_021805485.1 Pseudomonadota bacterium | reverse complement strand
GGCAATTATCTGCTGACGGCGAGCTTCGGCGCGCATGGCTATCAGCGGGTCAAGCCGCCGCTGGTCGAGTTCGAGACCACGCTGCTCGCCGGCAGCGGCGCCGCCGTGGCCGAGCAGACCTTCCGCCTGATGGACCCCGAATCGCAGCGGATGATGGGGGTCCGCGCCGACACCACGCCGCAGATCGCCCGCATCGCCACCACCCGGCTCGCCGCCGCCCCAAGGCCGCTGCGCCTCGCCTATGCCGGGCAATGCCTGCTGGTCCGCGGCTCGCAGCTCGCCCCCGAGCGGCAGGTGGCGCAGGCGGGCATCGAGCTGATCGGCCCGGATCTGCCGGAGGCCGACGCCGAAATCATCATCACCGCCGCCGCCGCCCTCGCGGCGACCGGCATCGGCGAGGTCAGCGTCGATCTGACCATGCCGCCGCTGATCCCCGCCTTGCTGGGCGACACCTCCGCCCACACTGCCCTGGTCCGCGCGCTCGACCGCAAGGACGCCGCCGAGATCGCGGCGCATGGCGGCGCGCTGGCCCCCACCCTGCTCGCCCTGCTGGATGCCGCCGGCACGGCCGAGACCGCCATCGTCCGCCTCGCGGCGATCGACCTGCCCGCCCCCGTCCGCACCCTGGCGGACCGGCTGAGCGCGACGGTCGCCGCTATCCGCGCCCTGATGCCGGCGCTGCGGCTGACCATCGACCCCGTCGAGTTCCGCGGCTACCGCTATCACACCGGCGTCGCCCTCACGATCTTCGCGCCCGGCCGGCAGGCCGAGTTCGGCCGCGGCGGGCGCTATCTCTGCGACAACGGCGAATCGGCGACCGGCATCACCCTCTACCCCGACACGATCCTCGCCGTCGCCCCGCGCCCGTCCTTGCGCCCGCGCCTGTTCCTGCCCGCCGGCACCCCGGCCGATGCCGGTGCCCGCGCCCGCGAAGAGGGCTTCGCCACCATTCGCGGCCTCGCCGCCGCGGCGGATGACGCCGCCGAGGCGCGCCGCCTGTCCTGCTCCCATCTCTGGCGCGAGGGCCGCGCCGTTCCGCTCGAAGGATAACGCCATGGCAAATGTCACCATCATCGGCGCGCAATGGGGCGACGAGGGCAAGGGAAAGGTGGTCGACTGGCTGGCCTCCCGCGCCGATGTCGTCGTCCGCTTCCAGGGCGGGCACAATGCCGGGCACACGCTCGTGGTCGGCAACCAGACCTACAAGCTCTCGCTGCTTCCCTCCGGCCTCGTGCGCGGCAAGCTCGGCGTGATCGGCAATGGCGTGGTGGTCGACCCGGTGGCGCTGCTCGCCGAAATCGGCCGGGTGCGCGAGCAGGGGCTGAACGTCTCGCCGGAAACCCTGCGCATCGCCGACAACGCGCCGCTGATCCTGCCGCTGCACGCGGCCCTCGATGCCGCGCGCGAGGCCGCCCGCGGCGCGCGGCGCATCGGCACCACCGGCCGCGGCATCGGCCCCGCCTATGAGGACAAGGTCGCCCGCCGCGCCATCCGCGTCTGCGACCTCGCCGAACCCGAAACGCTCGACTGGCGGCTCGACGAGCTGCTGCTGCACCACAACACGCTGCTCGCCGGCCTCGGCGCGCCCACGTTCGGCAAGGCCGAGCTGATGGACCAGCTCCTTGCCCTCGCCCCGCAGATCCTGCCCTTCGCCGAGCCGGTCTGGGAACGGCTGGCGGAGGCCAAGAAAGCCGGCGCGCGCATCCTGTTCGAGGGGGCGCAGGCGGTGATGCTCGATGTCGATCACGGCACCTACCCGTTCGTCACCTCGTCCAACACCGTCTCCGGCCAGATCGCCGCCGGCGCCGGCGTCGGGCCGGATGCGGCGGGGCGGGTGCTCGGCATCGCCAAGGCCTATTCCACCCGCGTCGGCTCCGGCCCCTTCCCGACCGAGCAGGACAACGAGACCGGCCGCCATCTCGGCGAGCGCGGGCACGAATTCGGCACCGTCACCGGCCGCGCCCGCCGCTGCGGCTGGTTCGACGCCGCCCTGGTCCGCCAGGCGGTCAAGGTCGGCGGCATCCAGGGCCTGGCGCTGACCAAGCTCGACGTGCTCGACGGCATGACGACGCTGCAGATCGGCGTCGGCTACCGCATCGGCGGCGAAACCCTGCCCCACCTGCCGCCCGGCGCCGCGGCGCAGGCGAAGGCCGAGCCGGTCTATGAAACCATCGAGGGCTGGTCCGGCTCGACCCGCGGCGCCCGCTCCTATGCCGACCTGCCGGCGCAGGCGATCAAGTATGTCCGCCGCATCGAGGAGCTGGTCGAATGCCCGGTCACCCTGCTCTCCACCAGCCCCGAGCGGGACGACACCATCCTGATGCAGGACCCCTTCGCGGACTGAACGCTCCCGACGCCACCGGGCCGGATAAGGCCCGGCCTCGCCCAGAGCATCATCCGATCAGATGGAGTCATCTGATCGGATAAAGATGCTCTGTTTATCGATATCACAGAGCTCTGTCCGATCCGGCAGGATCGGAAAGCGCTCTATGAACCACGCGGCGGCGCGCCGGCGCGGGCGATGGGGGCGACGAATTGCGGCTCGGTGTCCCAGGGGAACAGGATCCAGGTGTCCTGCGAGACCTCGGTGATGAAGGTATCGACCAGCGCCTTGCCGGCGGGCTTGGCATAGACGGTGGCGAAATGGGCGCGGGGCAGCAGCTGGCGCACCTCGCGCGCGGTGGTGCCGGTATCGACCAGATCGTCGATGATCAGGAAGCCCGCACCGTCGCCGGCCGCGGTCGGCGGCTTGGTGATGGTCGGCTTGCCCATCCGCTCCTCGTCATAGGTGACGATGCTGACGGTCTCGATCAGGCGGCACTCCAGCTCGCGGGCGACGATCGCCGCCGGGATGAGCCCGCCGCGGGTGATCGCGACGATGCCATCGAAGGGTGCCAGCGCGTTGAGCCGCCAGGCGAGCGCCTTGGAGTCGCGGTGCAGCTGGTCCCATGAGACGGTGTAATAATGCGTGGCCATCAGAACAGGCGTCCTCCGTCGGGCACGGTGAAATCGGGGCGGATCAGCACGACCTCGCCATTCTCGTCCGGCAGGCCGAGGGTGAGCACCTCGGACATGAACGGCCCGATCTGGCGGGGCGGGAAATTGACCACGGCGCAGACCTGCCGGCCGATCAGCCGGTCCGGCGCGTAATGCACGGTGATCTGCGCCGAGGAGCGCTTGACGCCGATCTCGCCGCCGAAATCGATCCACAAGCGGATGGCGGGCTTGCGGGCCTCGGGGAAGGGTTTCGCATCGACGATGGTGCCCACGCGGATATCGACCCGGGCGAAATCGTCATAGGTGATCGTTTGGGGCGTGTTCTCGGCCATGGCGCTGCATTGGCCACGGCGCGCGCATTGTCAATCGCGGATCCGGGTGCAATTGATCCGGCAGACAGTTTCAGGAGTGTCCAGAGAATGCGCGATTTCGACTTTCCGGGCCGCAGCGCCGTTTACGCGGGGCGGGCGATGGCGGCGACCTCGATGCCGGCGGCAACCCTCGCCGCGCTCGACGCCTTGCGGGCGGGCGGCAACGCCCTCGACGCGGCGGTGACGGCGGCGGCGGTGCTCGGCGTGATCGAGCCGCAATCGACCGGCATCGGCGGCGACTGCTTCTGCCTCTACAAGAAGGCCGGCAGCCCCGAGGTGATCGCGCTGAACGGCTCGGGCCGGGCGCCGGCGGGCGCGACGATCGACTATTTCGAGTCCCAGGGAATCGCCCAGTTCGATAACATCTCCGCCCATGCCGTCACCGTGCCGGGCGCCGTCTCCGCCTGGGAGACGCTGCTCGCCGTCCATGGCCGG
>JAJZFF010000271.1 GCA_021805485.1 Pseudomonadota bacterium | reverse complement strand
ACCTCGCCGGGTTCGGCTTCGACATCACACCCTGCCAGTCGGCGGAAGAGGCGGTGGCCGGCGCGCAGATCGTCACCACCGTGACGGCCGACAAGCAATACGCCACGATCCTGACCGACAACATGGTTGGCGCCGGCATCCACATCAACGCGGTCGGCGGCGACTGCCCGGGCAAGACCGAACTGCATCGCGACATCCTGATGCGCTCGGACATTTTCGTCGAATACCCGCCGCAGACGCGGATCGAGGGGGAAATCCAGCAACTCGCGCCGGATCATCCGGTGACCGAACTGTGGCGGGTCATCACCGGCGCCGCGCCGGGCCGCACCAATCCGGGGCAGATCACCCTGTTCGATTCGGTCGGCTTCGCAACCGAGGATTTCTCGGCCCTGCGCTATGTGCGGGATCAACTGGCCGGCACCGGGCTCTACGAGGAACTCGACATGCTGGCCGACCCCGACGATCCGCGCGATCTGTTCGGCATGATCCTCCGGGCGGCGGCCGCGCCGGAGCCGGCGAAGGCACCGGCCGGGGCCTGACATGCCCCGGCGGGGCGCTGTCGCGAACCTTTGTGCGTCGCCCCCCTTTGATTTCCCTGCCGTTTGCGTCAATCTGTATCCGTCAGAGGAAAGCGGATGCAGAACCAGAACACCGGAAGCCCGGATCGAACGCGGGATTTGCCGATTGCCGACGAGCAATTCTGCGACCTCGCCGGCGGGATGCGCCTCTGTTACCGGGTCCGCGGCAACGGGCCGCCCATCCTGCTGATCGCAGGCCTGCAGTTGCAGTTGCACTCCTGGCCGGTCGCCATGGAGGATGGACTGATCGAGCGTGGCTTCAGCGTCATCGCTTTCGACAATCGTGACGTCGGCCGCTCGTCCCGCATCGGGGTCACGCCGCCATCGAAGCTGCAACTGCTCCTCCGCCGGTCCCGCACGCAGGACTACGACCTGACCGACATGGCGGCGGACGCCGCCGGCCTGCTCGAATTCCTCCGCCTCGGCCCCGCGCATGTGGTCGGCATGTCGATGGGCGGGATGATCGCGCAGACCCTGGCGGCGACACGGCCGAACCTGGTGCGCAGCCTGACCTCGATCTTCTCGACCACCGGCGCGCCCCGGGTTGGCCAGCCGGCGCTGGCCTCGCTGCTGCGCCTGCTGCAGGGGCCGCCGCGCACGCGCGAGGCGGCCATGCGGCGCTTCGTCGACTCGATGCGCGCGATCGGTGGCCGCGGCTTCCCGGTTGATGCGGCGGCGCTGGCCGATTACGCGGGCAAGGCCTGGGATCGTGGCGGCCCGGACCGCGATGCCGGCATCGTGCGGCAGATCACCGCGATCGTGAAATCCGGCGACCGTACCGCGATGCTGCGGCGGATCACCGCGCCGACGCTGGTGGTGCATGGCGACCGGGACCCGATGGTGCACCCGAGCGGCGGCCGCGCGACCGCGGCGGCGATCCCGGACGCGCGCCTCGTCATCATTCCCGGCATGGGCCACGACATCGCGAAGGGCGTGGTGCCCCGGCTGGTCAACCTGATCTGCGACAATGCGGCGCGGGCGCCATCCACGGCCGCCGGGTCCGGATCGCCCGGTCCAACACGCTGACACGCAGGGAAGCCGCCATGGACACCACCCTCGAACAGAAGCTGCTCCACTACGCGGAGAGCCACAGGAACCGCCGGAATGTGCTGATCCATTGCGTATGCGTGCCGGCGATCGTCTTCGCGGTGGTGGGGGGGCTGGTGGCGATCAATCCCGTGGTGGCGGGTCTCGCGCTGATCGCCGCCGTCATCTACTACGCCTTCATCGACCCCGACCGGATGGTGGCCTTGCGCGCCGCGGCGGCGATGGCGGCCGTCCTTGCGGCGATGCTCGCGCTCTGGACCCTCGTCATTCCCCCATCGGCGATCCTGCCGCTCGCGTTCGGCATTTTCGTCAATGCCTGGATCGGGCAGTTCATCGGCCATCACATCGAGGGCCGCAAGCCGTCCTTTTTCGACGATCTCCGCTACCTGCTGGTCGGCCCCCTGTTCGTGATGCACGAAATGCTGCCGGGCCGGCGGCAGACGTGATCGCCGCGGACATGGCACCTCCCGCCCGCCGCCGCTCCGGTTGACCTGCGTCAAGGCTTCACCTGGAAGAACATGGAATAGAAAGCCGCGCGGCATGTTTTGAGCCGCCTCATTTGCGGTGGAGCCGGCCATGGCGGATCGGAAACATCCTGCACGGCAGCCGCCGCGTCGCCCGCCGCCGCGGGAAGTGCGGCCCTCGCCGACCGTGCCCGTCCTGCCGCCGCGTCGCCGGGCCGATAGCGGTCCGCCCGCCATGCCCGGCTTCGCGACGTTCGACCGCCTTTCTCGCGCGATGTTCGCCCGGGTCAGCCAGGGTGTGTCGCCGCTCGCCGTCGCCGATGCCTGGACGGACTGGGCGCTGCATCTCGAACTGGCACTCGGCAAGCAGGAGGCCCTGGCGATGCGCGCGGCGGCGTTTCTGCTCCGGCTCGGCTTCTGGCTGCCGCGCGCAGCAATGGGAGATCCCGCAAATCCGCCCTTGCGGCTCCCCGAGGGCGACCGCCGCTTCGCCGATGAAGGCTGGTCGGCCTATCCGTTCAACGCCATCGTCCAGGGTTTTCTGATCGCCGATGACTGGTGGCGGGAGGCAACCCGGCAGGTGCCCGGGCTGGTGCGGCGGCATGAGGCGGAGGTTGCCTTCATGGCGCGGCAGATCCTCGATATTGCCGCGCCCACCAACATTCCATGGCTCAATCCCGAAATCATCCGCCGCACCCTGGAGGAAGGCGGGTTCAACCTGCTCCGCGGCTGGTCGAACTGGATGGAAGACGCCGAGCGTCTTCTGGCCGGGCAGGGGCCTTATGGCACCGAGGCCTTTCCCGTCGGTGAGGCGGTCGCGACAACGGCCGGAAAAGTCGTCTACCGGAACGAACTGATGGAGCTGATCCAGTATGCGCCCGCGACGGCAAAGGTCGCGGAAGAGCCCGTGCTGATCGTGCCGGCGTGGATCATGAAATACTACATCCTCGACCTGACGCCCGAGATGTCGCTGGTTCGCTATCTCGTGGATCACGGTCATACCGTCTTCATCATCTCATGGATCAATCCCGACCGGCGTGATCGCAATGTCGGCCTCGACGATTACCGGCGCCACGGCGTGATGGCGGCTCTCGATGCCGTGTCCCGCATCGTGCCCGACCGTTCCATTCACGCCTGCGGATATTGTCTCGGCGGAACGATCCTCGCGATCGCGGCCGCGACCATGGCGCGAGATCATGACGACCGGTTGGCAAGCCTCACCCTGCTCGCCGCGCAGACCGACTTCGCGGACGCCGGCGAGCTCATGCTGTTTCTCGACGAGCGGCAATTCCTCCTGCTTGAGGACCTCATGTGGGACCAGGGCTATCTGGATACCCGGCAGATGGCGGGGGCATTTCAGGCGCTGCGCACCAACGAACTGGTCTGGTCGCGGCTGATCCGCAACTACATGCTGGGCGAGCGCGACAGGATGACCCCGCTATCGGCCTGGAACAGCGACCAGACGCGCATGCCGGCGCGCATGCACAGCGAATATCTGCGCGGGCTGTTTCTCGAAAACCGGCTTTCCGCCGGCCGCTTTGCGGTCGAGGGACGGGTCATCGCCTTGCGGGACATCCGCGTCCCGCTATTTGCCGTGGCGACGACGCGCGACCATATCGCGCCCTGGCGCTCGGTCTACAAGATCGCGCTGTTTGCCGATACCGACATCACTTTCGTGCTGGCATCCGGCGGGCACAATGTGGGCGTCGTGAATC
>JAJZFF010000520.1 GCA_021805485.1 Pseudomonadota bacterium | reverse complement strand
GAAGACGCCGCCGGCGCCCGCGGAAAAGAGCCCGACGACCCAGAAGCACGAGGTGAAAACCCCGGTGCCGATGAGCCAGTCGGTGCTCAACACGATCGCGAAGCTGCGCGCGTTGCAGAAGCAGAAAAAGCCGCCGACCGCCCGCTACAATCCCGAGCGCGGCGGCGCCCCGAATGGCGGCGGCACGAAGATGAGCACGGCGAATTCCGGCCTTTCAGCCTCCCAGCGGGATGCCATCGGCAACGAGGTCCGCCCGTGCTGGGGCATCGACGCCGGCGCGCCGGGCGTGCAGAAATTCAGCGTTCTGCTCCAGGTGGTGACCGATGCGGGCGGCGTCGTGCGGGAAGCCCGGGTGGCGCCCGCCGACCAGGGCAAGATGGGCGATCCGCTGTTCGCCGCGTTCGCCAACCGCGCCGTCGATGCGGTTAAGAACTATCAATGTGCCAAGCTGCCGTTGCCGTCCTATATGCTCGGCTCGGTTCACACTTTCGTCTTCAGGTTCACGCCATAACGTTCGAAGCGTTTCAGGATAGAGGTTCTTCATGACGATCCGCCGTCCGTCGCCCGCCCACCATCCGCGCGTTCCCGGAACCCTGGTCGAACGACTTCCGCCGCTATCCCGCCGGTTGATGATCGGCGCGGGAGCCGCGGGACTGCTGCTGCCAGGGTTCGCCCGCGCGCAGAATGCCGCGAACGGCCCGAGCGACGCGATCAATGTTTCCGGCGCGCATAACGCCCCCATCCCGATCGCCTTGCCGTCCTTTACCGATGCAAGCGGCAATACGTCGGATATCGGGGCACAGATCACCCAGGTCGTTGCATCGGATCTCGACCATTGCGGCCTGTTCAGCGCGATCGATCCCACCAGCTTCGTGCCGAATTCGGTGGTGAACAGCGTGCCGGTCTGGAACAACTGGAGCATTCTGGGGGCGCAGGCGCTTGTGACGGGCCAGGTGACGAGCCCGGGTGCGGGGCAGATCCGCGTCGAATACCGGCTCTGGGGCATTTCCCAGCAGAAGCAGTTGCAGGGGACGGCCTATACCACCGCATCGGGCAACTGGCGGCGGATCGCCCATATCATCGCCGATGACATCTATCAGCAGATGATCGGCGAAAAAGGCTATTTCGACACGCGGGTTGCCTTCATTTCCGTCTCGGGCCGCCCGACCAGCCCGATCCGCCGCATGGCGCTGATGGATTACGACGGCGCGAATATCCGCTTTCTCACCTCGGGCCGCAACATGGCGCTCTCGCCGCAGTTCAACCCGACGCGGCAGCAGCTCGCCTTCGTCAGTTTCGAGAACAACCGCCCGCAGGTCTATCTGTTCGACCTGCAGACGGGTGCGCGAACCAATATCGGCTCGTTCGGCGATATGAGCTTCGGCCCACGCTTCAGCCCCGACGGTTCGGCATTGCTTTTCTCGATATCGAAGGGCGGCGGCGCGATGATCGTGAAATACGACCTGGGCAGCCGGCGCATGACGCAGCTGACCGACGCGAACTCGATCAACGTGACCCCATGCTACAGCCCGGACGGCACCAAGATCGTGTTCAACTCGGACCGCGACGGCTCCGGCGACCAGCAGCTTTTCGTGATGAATGCCGACGGGTCGAACGTCCAGCGGATTTCATACGGCCATGCGCGCTATGCCGAACCCGACTGGTCGCCGCGCGGCGATGCGATCGCCTTCACCCGCCTCGACTCGAGCGGGTTCGGCATCGGCGTGATGAAGCCGGATGGCTCGGGCGAGCGGCAGCTGTCGCAGGGCTATCTGGAAGAAGGCGCGACCTTCTGTCCCAACGGCCGCGTGATCATGTTCTACCGGCAGAACCCGCTCAGGATCGGGAACGTATCCCATCTCGTCACGATCGGCGTCGATGGTTTCAATGAGCGCATCACACCGACGCCGACGAATGCGGAGGATCCGTCCTGGGGCCCCCGCCTTTCATGACGCCTGGCCGTGGCGCCTGACCCGGTCGGATCGCCCTGCCGGCGTGATACGGCAGATACCGGGCCGGTTTCCCGAACAGGAGGCCGCCGGGCGGCGTGGCGGCAGGGTGCCGAATCCGTTCAGGACGACGGACCTGTGATCGGTATTGGCGTGCGGCGGTAAGCCGCGAGATTCCGGCCCGCCATGCCGCCGCCAATGGCGCCAGGCACGGCAATCCGCGATGCCGGGCCTCCTGGCTGAGCCGTTGCGGGCAGAATCGTCGGCGAACCGTGCAGAGGCGCAAAGGCGAACGCGCCGGGTGCGAACCGGCGAATTGCCACGGCTCCCGCCGCAGGCTTCGATGTGTGCTGCGGCGCATTGGCGGCGGGCGAGGCTTCTGCGGTTCCGGGTCCCCAGACATGCGGCGCCGCCGAAGGCTGCGCGCCCGGCGCGAGAGGTGCCGTCATGGCGGTCTGGACCAGTGGCAGGCCACTGGGTTGTCCACCGGTCTGTCCCTGCCAACGGGCAAGAACCTGCCTTGCATAGGGTGCGCCGATCGACGGCGTCTGCGAATGATAGGCGGCAATGGCCTGCTGCCAGGTGCCGAGTTGCGCCTTCAGCCGCGTCAGGAAGTCCGCCGCATAAAAGACGTTCGCCATCGGGTCGAACGCCTGCACGAGGTTCGTGAAGGCGTGAGGGTGCTGCTGGATGTTCACCTGCATGCAACCGATGTCGAGCGAGGTCACGCCCTGCTGCAGGAACGACTGTGCCGCGGCGATCGCTTCAGCCTCGGAGCGATACATGTGGCCGGTGCCGTTCGCATCGATGGTCCACGGCCACGGCGCCAGCTGACCGGTCACACGATCACGGCGGCCGCTTTCGACTGTTCCGACAGCGCGCAGCAGCCCGACAGGCGTGTGCTTGTCCGACTCCGCCATGATCACGGCGGCCTGACAGAGCAGCGATGGATCCACGACCGGCGCCGATGCAGGCAACTCGCCGGTCGGCAATGCGCTGGCCGGCCGAATGCCGGACAGGGCGAATACCGCAAATGATGCGACAAGGGTTTTCGTCAGGCGCCGCTGCATGCGCGCAATATCCGGCAGAACGGTTAATTTGCCGTTATTTTCGAGCGCGGCATCGACCGCGAGGCAAACAAGGTCATCGAGTACGGACAGCGCCGCATGGCTCGCGATGCTGCACTGCAAAAAAGTTCTTGCATATCCCGGCTCGGATGATTATAAAAAACGTCAGCAACACAGCGATCCGTTCGCTCTGTTTGCTTTCTTGGACGTTTCCTCCCTAAACTTGGCGGCACGCAAGTGCCGCCATTTTTTTTGATCCGTCAAGAAATTGGAAGGTGCGGCTGGGGGCCGTTCACTTCGGCGCTTCCATTCTCTACACTCGCGAGCGAAGGAGTGCCCGATGCTGAATACCAGCCCCGATTTCAAGGAAAATTCCCGCCGCGCGATGAAGGACGCAGGATTGCAGAAGGCGCTCGATCGCGCCCGCAAGCCATTCGCCCAGACCCGTGCGGCCGCGGTTGCCCGGCTGCCCGAGTTCGAGACACTGCGCGAAACCGCGAAGGGCATCAAGAACCACACGCTGGCCAATCTCGACTTTTACCTCGAGCGCTATGCCGAGCAGGTCGAGGCCCATGGCGGCCAGGTTCACTGGTGCCGCACCGCCGAGGACGCGCGGACCGCCGTGCTCGACATCTGCCGCCGGGTGGGCGCGAAAACCGTGACCAAGGGCAAGTCGATGATCTCCGAAGAGATCGGGCTGAACGAGCACCTCGCGGAAAACGGCGTCCGCCCGGTCGAGACCGATCTCGGCGAATACATCCTGCAGATCAGGGGCGAGGCGCCGAGCC
>JAJZFF010000583.1 GCA_021805485.1 Pseudomonadota bacterium | reverse complement strand
CAGGCGCCGACGCGGGCGAGGCGATGCGCGCTGGCGAGTTCCTCGGTGCGCTGCGCAAGTTCGAGCGCCAGCGCGGCGAGACGCTCGGAATCGCCGCCCCCGCAAGGCGTGGCGGGCAGGTCGGGGATCAGGTCGAGATCGATGGTGATGCCCGCCACCCGCAGCGGCCGGCCAGCGGCGTCGCGGACCACCACCCGGCCGCGCGCGACCTGGCGGATCCAGGCGCCGGCCGCGTCCAGCGCGCGATAGCCGATCTCGAACTCCGGCCCCGCCTGCCCGTCGTCGCAGCGCAGCGCCGCGCCCACCCGCGCGCGGTCATCGGGATGGACCCGCGCGCAGACCTGCTCGATCGTCTCCGCCTCCGGGCAATCCACTCCATGCCGCGCCCGCCCCCGGTAATGCCGGATCTGCCCCGCCACCGGATCGAGGTCCCAGAGCGCCACGCCGCGCCCTCCGAGGACCAGCGCGCCGAGCGTCGTCACATCGTCGGGCACGGTGCGGCTCATGGTTCCCCTCCGGCAGCGGCAACGCCACCCGGCCCGCCCGGACGCATCACCGGCGAGGCCGAAAGGCGCTGCATCGACGTCTCGTAGCGGCGGTAACTCCCCCGCCCGGCGTGCTTGACAGCGTAGAGCGCCCGGTCCGCGCAGTCGAGCAGCGCCTCGGGATCGTCGCTGTCGAACGGGCATAGCGCAACACCGACCGAGGCGGAGACGACGACCGGTTCCGGATCGGTCGCGAACGGGTGGCCGATCGCGGCGACGATGCGGTCGGCCAGATGCAGTGCCTGCGCCTCCTCGCGGATGCCGCGCTGGATCACGCAGAACTCGTCGCCACCCAGCCGCGCGACCGTATCCCCGGCGCGGATCACGCCGCTCAGCCGCCGGGCGACGATGCGCAGCACGCTGTCGCCCACGAGATGGCCGAACCGGTCGTTGATCGGCTTGAACCCGTCGAGATCGACCAGCAGCAGGCCGACGATCTCGCCGCTGCTCCGCGCGGCGGCCAGCGCCTGCGCGAGGCGCAGCGTCAGCTGCCCGCGATTGGGCAGCCCGGTCAGCAGGTCATGCGCGGCGAGATGATGCGCCCGCGCTTCCGCCTCGCGAAAGCGCGTCACGTCGGAAATCACGGCGACGATGAACGGCGCCCGGCCCTCGGCAGTGTCGAGATGGATCAGCCGCTTGCGGGTGATCACGATGCGCTGCCGCCCGCCGGCGCCGGTGACGATCTCCTCGTTCTCGTTCGGCAGGCCGGTGGCGAAAACCTGATCGTCGATCCGCCAGAACACCTCGAGCTGCGCCGGCGGCACGAGTCCCTCCCCGGTCTGCCCGAGCATCTCCTCCCGCGGCCGGCCCATGAAATCCGCCATCGCCTCGTTGACCAGCACGAGGCGATGCGCCCGGTCGATCACGATGACCGGGTTCGGAATCGAATCCAGCAGCGCCTGCAGGACCTCGACCGTGGGAATGATGGTGGATTGAGCGAACAAGAATATCTCGGGCCAGAGTGCCGTCTCGGAAAACGGAAAGATTACCCGAAAAAATTACCACTCGATTAATTAACGGACCATTTGATGTTCGCATGGCGGTCCCGCCGCGCGCCGGCGCGGCGAGTCGCCACCGGGTGCGATCAGACCGGCTTGCCGCGCGCGGCGCGCAGCAGGTTGCGATAGGTGCCGTCGAACACGGTGCCGGTCGAGGACGTCCAGCGGGTTTCCTGGCCGAGCGTCTCCCGGCTGGCGTGGATACGCCGCGACCGCAATTCCCGCGCCTCCGCCTCCTCCGGCGCCATCGGCTGCAGGTCGAGGTCCGGCTCCGCCGGCACCACGGTCAGCTGGATGAACGGTTCGCCGCGGCGGAACACATGCGTCACCCCCTCCGGCGGCGCCTTGAAGACGACGAAGGAGATCATCGGCCACCAGTGCGTCCGCAGCAGCGCCGGCACGGCGAGCGGCACATCGTCCGCGCCGGAGGTGTAATAACGCGGATGCGGCTCGACGCGCACCGCCATCGGCTCATCCACCGCCATGTCGAGCAGCAATTGGTGCGTGTAATACCCCTCGCCGAACGGGCGGAAGGGCGGCCAGTTGACGCCGGTGCAGGGGTCCGGGCCCCAGTCGCTCTCCAGCGTCACCACGCCGTCGCGGCGGCCGACGCGGAGTTCGTTGTCATAGGGATAGAACAGCTCGATCCCGTATTGCGCGCCCTCGATGAAGGGCATGCAGTGCCAGGGCTGCTCGTGCGCGCCGTCGCGCCGCGGCTGGGGTTCGCCGCCCCAGCCGGGCACGTCGAGCTTGGTGCGCCGCGGCGCGAGCCCTGGTTCGAAGAAGCGCAGCCTCACATTCATCACCCGATCCTCCCTCGCTCCGGCGCGGCGGCCTCAATACCAGCCAGGCCGGGAATACCAGCCGTAATAGCCGTAATAGCCGTAATAGCCATGATGATGATGGTGATGATGGTGGTGGTGGTGATGGTGATAATAGAACCGCCGATAGGCGTTGTGGTGATGGTGATGGTGGTGATGGTCCACCTGCTCCAGCCGCGCCGCCGGCGTCGCCGTCCCCTCGCGCGCCAGCAGGGCGTCATGCGCGCGCAGCACCGCACCCGGCGCCGCCACCGGGGCGAGCAGTTCGGCGTAGGATGCGGCCGCCGGCAGCGGCGCCGCCTCGGCGCTCGCGGCATGGAGGGGAGATGCGGCGGCGAGGCCGGCCATCGCGCCAAGCAGTCCGATCGTCTTGCGTTCC
Source organism: Pseudomonadota bacterium (assembly GCA_021805485.1). The sequence continues at coordinate 1,062 of JAJZFF010000583.1, read as the reverse complement.
ATCCTCGATCTCCTTTCGATCGCTGGCCCGAACAAAATCCGCGGCAATGGCATTTCTGTGACCGGCCCGCCGGAGCGGCTCTTAAATTCCTGTCATAAACCCGCCGCTTCGGGGTTTTCCGCAGCCCCGCCGCTGGCTATCCTTGCCGTAAACGGAAGGAAACCCGCATGGCGCTCGATTCGGAAAGCTTCGACATCCTGCTCGCAACCATCGACCGCTTCGTGCGCGAACGCCTGGTACCCGCCGAGAACGAGGTCGAGGAGCAGGACGACGTGCCGGCGACGATCGTCGCCGAGATGAAGGAACTCGGCCTGTTCGGCCTGTCGATCCCCGAGGAGCATGGCGGCATCGGCCTGTCGATGGCGCAGGAATGCGATGTGGTCCACCGTCTCGGCCAGACCTCCCTCGCCTTCCGCTCGGTGATCGGCTCGAATGTCGGGATCGGCTCGCAGGGCATCCTGATGGATGGCACCGCGGCGCAGAAGGCCGAATACCTGCCGCGCGTGGCCAGCGGCGAGCTGATCATGTCCTTCGCCCTCACCGAGCCCGATGCCGGGTCGGACGCCGCCTCGCTGACCACCCGCGCCGAGCGCGACGGCGAGGATTACATCCTCAACGGCGCCAAGCGCTACATCACCAACGCCCCGCGCGCCGGCGGCTTCACGCTGATGGCGCGCACCGGCGGGCCGGGGGCTTCGGGCATCTCCGCCTTCATCGTCCCGGCCGACACGCCCGGCCTGAAGCTCGGCCGGCCCGACCGCAAGATGGGCCAGCGCGGCACCAAGACCTGCGACGTCATCCTGGAAAACGCCCGCGTGCCGGCGGCGAACATCATCGGCGGCGTGCCGGGCCAGGGCTTCCGCACCGCGATGAAGGTGCTCGACCGCGGGCGACTGCACATCGCCGCCGTCGCCTGCGGCATGGCGCGCCGCCTGCAGGACGAGGCGATCGCCTATGCCCGCGAGCGCCGCCAGTTTGGCCGCCCGATCGGCGAGTTCCAGCTCGTCCAGGCCATGCTCGCCGATTCCGAGGCCGAGCTGTCCGCCGGCTGGGCGCTGGTGC
>JAJZFF010000109.1:3148-3807 GCA_021805485.1 Pseudomonadota bacterium | reverse complement strand
GCATTCCCCGCCGGGCGGCCCGTCGCCCGAGTGTCGCGGTTTCTGCCGGAGGGGCATCGCCCGGGCGCGCACGCGCCTGACGCCCGATGCCGCTCTGACCGAAACCCTGAAGGTGTCCGGAGCGCGACGCTCATGCCGGGCGCGGGTGATGCCCGCCCGGTCCGGCACCTTGAGCCGGAGGACGCACGCATGGCTTCGACACTGTTCGACAAGATCTGGGCGGCGCATGTCGTCGATCGCATGCCGGACGGCACGGCGGTTCTCTATATCGACCGGCATCTCGTCCACGAGGTGACGAGCCCGCAGGCCTTCGAGGGGCTGCGGATGGCCGGGCGCAAGGTGCGGCGGGTGGATGCGACCATCGCGGTCGCCGACCATAACGTGCCGACCGAGGACCGCGCCGCCGGCATCGCCGAGCCGGAAAGCGCGCTGCAGGTCGCCACCCTCGAACAGAACGTCGCCGCCTTCGGCGTGCCCTATATTCCGGTGACCGACGCGCGGCAGGGCATCGTTCACGTGATTGGGCCGGAGCAGGGGATTTCGCTGCCGGGGATGACGATCGTCTGCGGCGACTCCCACACCTCGACCCATGGCGCGATGGGCGCGCTGGCCTTCGGCATCGGCACTTCCGAGGTCGAGCACGTGCTGGCGACGCAGAC
>JAJZFF010000109.1:0-3138 GCA_021805485.1 Pseudomonadota bacterium | reverse complement strand
GAAGCCGGCGAAGAACATGCTGGTGCGGGTGGACGGCGCGTTGCCGCCGGGCTGCTCGGCGAAGGACATCGTGCTGGCGATCATCGGCGAGATCGGCACCGCCGGCGGCACCGGGCACGTGATCGAATATGCCGGCGAGGCGATCCGCGCGCTCGACATGGCCGGGCGGATGACCGTCTGCAACATGTCGATCGAGGCGGGGGCGCGGGCCGGGCTGATCGCGCCGGACGAGACGACGTTCGAGTATGTGCGCGGCCGGCCCTACGCGCCGAAGGGCGAGGCGCTGGAACGGGCGATCGAGTACTGGAAGACGCTCGGCTCCGATCCGGGCGCGCAGTACGACCGGGTGGTGACGATCGACGCGTCCACCCTCGTGCCGCAGGTGACCTGGGGGACCAGCCCGGAGACGGTGGTGCCGATCACCGGCCATGTGCCCGACCCCGCCGCCGAGCCGGATGCCGGCCGGCGGGCGCAGATGGAGCGCATGTTGCAGTATATGGACCTGACACCGGGGCAGGCGCTGAAGGGCACCAGGATCGACGCGGTGTTCATCGGCTCCTGCACCAATTCGCGGATCGAGGATCTGCGGGTTGCCGCCGGGATCGTGCGGGGGAAGCAGGTGGCCGGCCACGTGCGGGCCATGGTGGTGCCGGGCTCCGGCCTGGTGAAGGCGCAGGCCGAAGCCGAGGGCCTCGCGCAGGTGTTTCTCGATGCCGGGTTCGAATGGCGCGAGGCGGGGTGTTCGATGTGCCTCGGCATGAACCCGGACAAGCTGAAGCCGGGCGAGCGTTGCGCCAGCACCTCGAACCGGAATTTCGAGGGCAGGCAGGGGCCGGGCGGGCGCACCCACCTGGTGTCGCCGGCGATGGCGGCGGCCTCGGCGATCACCGGCGCGCTCGCCGATCCGCGGGAGATGGAATGATGGACAGGTTCGAACGGCTCGAGGCGATCGCCGCCCCGCTGAGGATGGCGAATGTCGATACCGACAAGATCATCCCGGCGCGCTTCCTCAAGACGATCAAGCGCTCGGGGCTTGGCCAGCACGCCTTCGCCGGGCTGCGCTACAACGAGGATGGCAGCGAGAACCCGGAGTTCGTGCTGAACCGCGAGCCCTACCGGCACGCGCGGATCCTGGTCGCCGGGGAGAATTTCGGCTGCGGCTCGTCGCGCGAGCACGCGCCCTGGGCGCTGCTGGATTTCGGCATCAAGTGCGTGATCGCGCCGAGCTTCGCCGACATCTTCTTCAACAACTGCTTCAAGAACGGCATCCTGCCGATCGTGCTGCCCAGCGCGCAATGCGCGGCGCTGATGGAGGATGCGGAATCGGGGGCGAACGCGCGGATCATCGTCGATCTCGCGGCGCAGACCGTCTCGCGGCCGGATGGCGAGGCCTTCGGGTTCGAGATCGATCCGTTCCGCAAGCGCTGCCTGCTGGAGGGGCTCGACGATATCGGCCTGACGCTGGAGAAGGCGCCCTCGATCGACGCCTATGAGGCGCGGCTGGACGGCGCCGCCTGGCGGCCGCGGATCGAGGCGGTCTGATCCGCCTGCCCGATCGACGAGACGACACTCTGGAAGCGACCCCAAGGGAGAGACGATCATGATTGCGAACCGGAAACTGCTGCTCCTGCCGGGGGATGGCATCGGCCCCGAGGTGATGGCCGAGGCCCGCCGGGTGATCGACTGGATGGCCCGCAGCGGCCGGGCGCGGTTCGAACTCGCCGAGGACCTGGTCGGCGGCGCCTCGATCGAGGCGACCGGCAAGCCGATCACCGAGCCGGTGGTCGAGCGGGCGCTTGAGGCGGATGCCGTGCTGTTCGGCGCGGTGGGCGGGCCGCAATGGGATTCGCAGCCTTTCGACAACCGGCCCGAAATCGCCATTCTCGAACTGCGCAAGCGGCTCGGCCTGTTCGCCAACCTGCGTCCCGCGCCGGTGTTCGACGCGCTGATCGATGCGAGCCCGCTCAAGCCGGAGATCGTGCGCGGGCTGGATATCATGATCGTCCGGGAATCGACGGGCGGGATCTATTTCGGCGAGCCGCGCGGGATCGAGACGCTGCCGGACGGCACCAGGCGCGGCATCAACACCGAGGTCTACACCACGCCGGAGATCGAGCGGGTGGCGCGGGTCGCCTTCGAGCTGGCGCGCAAGCGGCAGGGGCGGCTGACCAGCGTCGAGAAGGCGAACGTGATGGAATCCGGCCTGCTCTGGCGGCAGACGGTCGCGGCACTCGGCGCGGCGGAGTATCCGGACGTGCAGCTCTCGCACATGTATGCCGACAATTGCGCGATGCAGCTGGCGAAGAATCCGCGCCAGTTCGACGTGATCGTGACCGGCAACCTGTTCGGCGACCTGCTCTCCGACCTTGCCTCGATGCTGACCGGGTCGCTCGGCATGCTGCCCTCGGCGACGCTCGGGGCGCCGGATGCGGCGGGGCGGCGGCATGCGCTCTACGAGCCGATCCACGGTTCCGCGCCGGATATCGCCGGCAAGGGGCTGGCCAATCCGCTGGCGCAGATCCTCAGCCTGGCGATGCTGCTGCGCTATTCCTTCGACATGCAGGAGGATGCGACGGTGATCGAAACCGCCGTCTCGAACGTGCTGGCCAGCGGCATGCGCACCGCCGATATCGAGCAGAAGGGCACGGCGCGGATCGGCACCCGCACGATGGGCGACGCGGTGCTGCGCGAGCTCGACAAGTTCGGCGGCTGATCCGGGCCTAGAGCATCATCCGATCAGATGGGGTCATCTGATCGGATAAAGATGCTCTATTTATCAATAACATAGAGCACTACATCCGATCCGGATGGATCGGAAAGTGCTCTAAAACGATCGGGGCGGCAGGTTTCACGCCTGCCGCCCCTTTTTAGTGCGCGATGCGAGACCCCGACTGTCAGTCGCCGGCCGCGGTGCGCGCGCTGATGGGCATGCGCGACTGCGGCAGAAGTTCTGTGGCCTTGATCCGGGCCTGTTTCGGCGCCTTGGCCGGCAGCGAGGCGATGATCGACACCGCGACCGAGGCCAGATAGGGCAGCGACTGGGTGAACAGCACCGCGCACCAGAGCCGGCTTTCCGGCGTGGCCCAGTGGTGCCCGATGCCGACGCCGAGCAGCGCCGCCCAGGTGAGGGCGAGAAGG
>JAJZFF010000014.1 GCA_021805485.1 Pseudomonadota bacterium | reverse complement strand
CTTTTCCGGTTCGAGATCGTCATGGTCGGGCAGGCCGAGCGCCAGCCGGTGCGCGCGATAGGCGGTTTCATCCGCCGCTCCGGCCAGCGGCGCCGGCGCGAGGAGCCTGTGGCCGGCTGCGGGCAGGCGCGGATCGGCGGCGACGATCACGCCGGGGGCGGACGGCGCGCCGCCCCATGCGGCATGCACCGCGAATTCGTCCGACCGGTCGCGCAGCGCCACCTGGCTGCGCAGCCGGAAGCGCGACAGCCGGCGGATCAGGTCCGGAACCGCCACGCCCGGCGCATCCAGCAGGAGCGACTCGCCGTCGGTGAGAATGAAGAACTCGGCCAGGTAGCGCCCCTGCGGCGTCAGCAGCGCGGACCAGACGGCCCGGCCCGGTTCCGCCTTCGTCACGTCGTTCGACACGAGGCCCTGGAGGAAGGCGACGCGGTCGGGCCCCTCGATCCCGATCACGCCGCGCGCGGGAAGATATGCGATCGTCGTCATGACCGGCATGTGGCCCCTTGGCCGTGCGGCGGCAAGCCGTGCTACAGCCACCGCAGCATGAGAATCCTGTTCATAGCCTCGTCCCGCATCGGCGACGCGGTGATTTCCTCCGGCGCGATGGAGCGCATCCGGCACGATCATCCGGGCGCGCGGCTGACGGTGGCCTGCGGCGCCGCTTCCGCCGGCGTGTTCGCGCGCCTGCCGGGGCTGGAACGGCTGATCATCTTCGAGAAGCAGCGTCAGGATCGCCACTGGCTCTCGCTCTGGAGCCGGCTGGTGCGCGATCGCTGGGAGGTGGTGGTGGATTTTCGCGGCTCGGCGCTGGCCTACACGCTGCGCGCCGGGCGGCGGATCGTGGTGCGCGGCGGCCGGCGGCCGGGCCGGCGCTACCGGCAGATCGGCGCCTCCTGCGGGTTTGATCCGGCGCCGCTGCCGGTGGTCTGGACCGCGCCTCAGGACCGCGCCATCGCGGCCGGACTGCTGCCCGAGGGCGCGCCGGTGCTCGGCCTCGGCCCGACCGCGAATTGGGACGGCAAGATCTGGCCGGCCGAGCGCTTCGTCGCACTGGCCCGCGCGCTGGACTATCGGCGAATCGCCGTCTTCGGCGGCCCGGGCGAGGCCGAGGCGGCGCGCGCCGCCCCGGTGCTCGCGGCGCTGCCCGGCGCGATCGACCTCGTCGGCCGCGTTTCGGTGGTGGAGGCCGCCGCCTGCCTCGCCCGCTGCGCCCTGTTCGTCGGCAACGATTCCGGGCTGATGCACCTTGCCGCTGCCGCCGGCACGCCGACGCTCGGCCTGTTCGGCCGCTCCCGCGCCTCGGAATACGCGCCCGCGGGCCGCTGCGCCGGCTTCGTCGCGGCGCCGGGCCTGGAGGGCGAGGCGCCGATGGAGGGATTGAGCGTGGAATCGGTGATCGCGGCGGCGCGCGAACTCGCCGCGCGGGTGGGGACGGCATGAGGGTCGCCCAGCTGATGGCCGGTGCCGCGAATGGCGGCGCCGAACTCTTCTTCGAGCGGATGACGCTGGCGCTGCACGAGGCCGGCGAGGCGGTGCTGCCGGTGATCCGCCCCGATCCGGCGCGGATGAACCTGTTGCGCGCGGCGGGGCTCGACCCGGTTGGCCTGCGCTATGGCGGGCCGCTCGATTGTCTCACCCGCCCGCGCGCGGGGGCGGCGCTGCGCGGCTTCGGCGCCGAGGTGGCGATGGCCTGGATGAGCCGCGCCGCCTTTCACGCGCCGCGCGGCGACTGGGCGCTGGTCGGCCGGCTCGGCGGCTATTATCCGCTGAAATATTTCCGCCGCTGCGATCATCTGGTCGGCAACACGCGCGATATCGTGCGCTGGATCGGCGAACAGGGCTGGCCGCGCGAGCGCATCGCCTATCTTCCCAATTTCGTGGCCGATTTCGCCGCCGAGGCGCCGGCCGCGCGCGAGGGGCTCGGCGTGCCGGCGGGGGCACCGCTGGTTCTTGCCCTCGGCCGGCTGCACGAGGTCAAGGGATTCGACGATCTGATCCGCGCGATCGAGCCGGTTGCCGGCGCGCATCTGGTGATCGCCGGGGAGGGGCCGGAACGCGCCGCGCTGGAGGCGCTGGTCGCCGCGCGCGGGCTTGGCGGGCGGGTCCATCTCGCCGGCTGGCGGCGCGATGTCGGCGCGCTGCTGCGCACGGCCGACCTGTTCGTCTCGTCCTCGCGCCATGAACCGCTGGGCAACATGGTGTTGGAGGCGTTCTCCGCAGCGACCCCGGTGGTGGCGGTCGCCGCCGAGGGGCCGCGCGAAATCATCCGCGACGGGGTGGACGGTGCGCTGGTGCCGCTCGGCGACACGCAATCTCTCTCCGCCGCGATCGCGGCCCTGCTCGCCGATCCGGCCCGCCGCGCCGATCTTGCCGCCGCCGGCCGGGCGCGGTTCGAGGCGGAGTTCGCCGCCCCGGTCGTGATGGCAACCTGGCGCGACTATCTCTCCGGAGTGCGGCGCTGATGTGCGGCATCGCCGGACTCGCGCTGAAGCCGGGGGCGCGGATCGCGCCGGAAACCCTCGCGGCGCTCGCCCGCGCGCTGGCCCATCGCGGGCCGGATGGTGCGGGCACCCATGTCAGCGAGCGCGCGGCGCTGGTGCATACCCGCCTCGCCATTGTCGATCTCGCGACCGGCGACCAGCCGCTGTTCGGTGCCGGTGCCGCGCTGATCGGCAATGGCGAGATCTACAACAACCGCGAATTGCGCGCCGCCCTGCCGCTTGTGCCCTTCCGCACCGGCAGCGATTGCGAGCCGCCGCTGCATCTTGCCCGCGCCGAGGCGGATTTCGTGCCTCTGCTGCGCGGGATGTATGCGCTCGCGATCGATGATTCCGAGCGCGGCGTGGTGACGCTGGCGCGCGATCCGTTCGGAATCAAGCCGCTCTACCGCTGCGCCGCCGACCAGGGCACCGCCTTCGCCTCCGAGCCGCAGGCGCTGCTCGCCGCCGGGCTCGCGACGCGGCGGATCGACACGGCGCGCCTCGTCGAGCTGCTGCAACTGCAATTCACCACCGGCACCGCAACCGTCTTCACCGGGATCGAGCGGGTGCCGCCCGGCGCGCTGCTCACCCTGCGCGATGGCGCCGAGGCGGCACTGCTCGACCATCCGCCGATCGAGCCGGGCGAGGCGCCGCGCGATGAGGATGCGGCCCTCGTCGCGCTCGATGCCGTGCTGGCGCAATCGGTCGAGCTCCACCAGCGCAGCGACGTGCCGTATGGCATGTTCCTCTCGGGCGGGATCGACAGCGCCGCGATCCTCGCCCTGATGGCGCGGCTGAACGAGACGCCGGTGCTCGCCTTCACCGCCGGGTTCGACCGCGCCACGGTGGCCGACGAGCGCGACGATGCCGAGGCGACCGCCCGCGCCGTCGGCGCCCGGCACGAGCGGATCGAGATCACCGAGGCGATGACCTGGCGGCACCTGCCCGCCATCGTCGCCGCGATGGACGACCCGGCCGCCGATTATGCGATCATCCCCACCTGGTTCCTCGCCCGCCACGCGCGCGGGAGCGTCAAGGTCGTGCTGTCCGGCGAGGGCGGGGACGAGATGTTCGCCGGCTACGGCCGCTATCGCGCGGCGGCGCGGCCCTGGCCCTTCGCCCGGCCGATGCGCGCCCGCGGCGCGTTCGACGGGCTCGACCTGCTGCGCGATCGCGGCGAGGGCTGGCGCGCCGGTCTCCTGCGGGCGCGGCAGGCGGCAAGCGGCAGCGGCCTCGCCCGCGCGCAGCGCGAGGATGTGGCGACCTGGCTGCCCGACGATCTGCTGCTCAAGCTCGATCGCTGCCTCATGGCCCATGGTGTGGAGGGCC
>JAJZFF010000128.1 GCA_021805485.1 Pseudomonadota bacterium | reverse complement strand
CACTGGATCCGTTTCCTTCCTTCGGATTTGACGTGGTGAGCGCTGGTTTTTTTCGCTTCGTTCAGGGAATCAGTACGGCGCGGCCGCGGACCTTGCCGTGATGGAGGTCGTGCAGGGCGGCATTGGCCTCGTCCAGCCGGTATTCGCGGGTGGCGAGCGAGACCTTGCCCTGGTCGGCCAGGGCCATCAGCTCGATCAGCTCGGGATAGGTGCCGACGAGGTTGCCGACGATGGTCTTTTCCGAGGTGATCATGTCGATGGTGGGGATGTCGATCTTCCCGCCATAGCCGACGATGTAATAGTAGCCGCCATCGCGCGTCATCGCGAGGCCTTTCGCCACGGCGTCGCCCTCGCCGACGAAGTCGATCACCGCTTCCGCGCCCTTGCCCTTCGTCAGGCGCATCACCTCGTCGAGCTCGGAGCCGTCCGCCTTCACCGCGAAATCGGCGCCGCATTCCTGGGCGAGTTGCAGCGCCATGTCGGCGCGGTCGACGATGATGATCTGCGCGGCGCACATCGCGCGCAGCACCTGGATGCCGATATGGCCGAGGCCGCCGGCGCCGATCACCACCGCGAACTCGCCGGGCAGCAGGTGGCGCGAGGCCTTCTTCGCGGCGCGATAGGCGGTGAGCCCGGCATCGGTGTGCGGGGCGACGTCCTTCGGCGCGAGCGATTTCGGCAGCTTGATGATGGAGCGCACGCCGGTGCGCAGCAGCTCGGCATAGCCGCCATTGCAGTTGATGCCGGGGAATTCGCTTTCCTCGGCGTGCATGTCGTCGCCGCGGCGGCAGGCGAGGCAATGGCCGGAGGTGATCAGCGGATGGCAGATCACCGGATCGCCCTTCTTCAGGTGGGTGACGGCGGAACCGACCTCCTCGATCCAGCCGGCATTCTCGTGGCCCATGATGTGCGGGAACTGGAGATCGACCTTCGAGCGCCAGACGCCCTCGATGATGTGCAGGTCGGTCCGGCAGACGCCGGCGCCGCCGATGCGGACGATCACGTCGGTCGGGTTGCGGATCTGCGGTTCGGGCACGTCCTCGTAGGTGACGAAGTCGGGTGCGGTGAGCTTTTCGTCGTATCCGTGCAGCACGGCGGCTTTCATGGCGCGGTTCCCCCTGGTTCCTTGGCGAGGGGGATGCTGCATCGATCGTGCCAGCGCGCGGCGCGGCGGGATTCCGCGGGCTTCGCCGAAGGGACGAGGCCGTTCATGTTCCATTCCGCAACAGCGACGGAAAACAAGTGTTCCGTTGCGGCCCGCGCCCGTATAACCTGCATATTGGAAAAGGGTCCGCTGAAGACCAGTTGAAGCACCGGGCGGGTTGCCCGACGCGGCCCGGATGGCAAAAGGCTATCGGAGGAAACATGCTGGCCCATCGTGCCACCGACTCCCGTCTTGCGCAGGCGCGCTCGCTGCTCGAGCTGGGCCGCGCCATTCCGGCAGGATTGCTGGCGGCGCCGATCGCCGCGAGCTGGCGGCGCTGCCTCGATGCCGGGCTGGACCCGCACCATCCGCCGAATGTCGCGCGGATCGAGCAGAACGCGCTGGAACGCCACCGCGCGGCGCACGAAACCGCAAGGCGCCTCGCCCGCGCCGAGATGCAGGCGCTGCACCGCCAGCTCGGGCGGGACAGTTTCGTGCTCGCCTTCGCCGACCCGGACGGGGTGCTGATCGACTCGCTGGTGAGCGAGGGGCGGCGCGGCGACATCGAGGCCTTCGGCATCGTGCCGGGGACGGTGTGGGAGGAATCGCTGGTCGGCACCAACGCGCTGGGGACGGCGAGCGCCTCGCGGCAGCGGATCGCGGTGCGCGGGGCGGAACATTTCTTCACCCATCACCAGCGGCTGAGCTGCATCGCCGCACCCATCTTCCTGCCCGACCGCACGCTCGCGGGCGTGCTGGACGCGACCTGCTTCAGCGAGGCCTATGCGCCGAACGCGCGCGCCATCGTCGCCCTCGCCGCGGCGGAGATCGAGGCGCGGCTGTTCCGCGCCCGCCTCGCCGGCAAGCGGCTGCTCGCCATCCACGGAAGGGCCGAGTTTCTCGACACCGCCTATGCCGGGCTGCTCGCGCTCGACGCGGCCGACCGGGTGGTGGCGGCGAACGACCAGGCGCGGTTCATCCTCGCCGGGCTGCCGGAGCCGATCGGCGCGACCTTCGGCGCGCTGTTCGCGCCGGCCGAGCTGCGGCCGGGGGCGGCGGGCACGCTGACCGACCGCGCCGGGCGGCTGTTCCACGCCAGGCTCGACCAGCCGGAGACGGCGCGGCCGCGCAAGATCGCCCCCGCGCAGGGCGTGCCGGCGGCGGACGCGCCGGTGGCCGAGGACCCGGCGGCGCGGGCGGCGCTCGACATGGCGGCGCGGGCGGCGGCGCGCGGCATGCCGGTGCTGATCCGCGGGGCGACCGGCACGGGCAAGGAGGTGGCGGCGCGCTACGCGCATCGCGCCTCGGGGCGGAGCGGGCGGTTCGTCGCGGTGAACTGCGCGGCGATTCCGCCGGACCTGATCGCCGCCGAGCTGTTCGGCCATGTCGAGGGCGCGTTCACCGGCGCGCGGCGCGGCGGGGCGGCGGGCCTCGCGGTGGAGGCGGATGGGGGGACGCTGTTCCTCGACGAGATCGGCGACCTGCCGCTGCCGCTGCAGGCCGCGCTGCTGCGCTTCCTCGACGATTTCTCGGTGCGGCCGGTGGGCGGCGGGATGCCGCGCCTGGTCGACGTGCTGCTGCTGACGGCGACCAATGTCGATCTCGGCGAGGCGGTGGCCGCGGGACGGTTCCGGGCGGACCTGTATTACCGGCTGGCGATCGCCGAGATCACCCTGCCGGCGCTGCGCGAGCGCAGCGACATCCGCCCGCTCGCGGCGCACCTGCTCGAACAGGTGGCGCCGGGCACGCGGCTTGAGCCGGCGGCGGCGTCACGCCTCGCGCGGCACGATTTTCCCGGCAATGTCAGGGAGTTGCGCAACGTGCTGGCGCGCGCCGCGCTGACCGGCGAGAAGGTGATCGGCGAGGAGACGATCGCCGCCCTGCTGCCGGCGGAGACGGCCGCGCCGGCCGCCGCCGGACAGTCGGTGCTGCGCGACGTTCAGGCGAGGCGGATCGAGGCGGCGCTGCGCGCGGCCGGCGGCAATATCAGCCGCGCGGCGCGCGCGCTCGGCGTGTCACGCAACACGATTTACCGCGCGATCGGACGAACGCCCCCGACCGCCGCCGGCTGAGCGGCCGCGGCCCTGCGGCTTGCCGCCGGCCTTGGCGTGGGCGGGCTTGCCGTGATGGGCGTTGCCGCCGCCATGACCGTGGCCTTGACCATGGTGGCCGCCGCCGTGACCGCCGCCATGGCCGTGGCCGGCATGCGCGGCCTTGGGCGGGCCGTTGCGCTTGGGCATCTGGCCCTGGCGGGCGACCTGGTTGCGGGCGCGGAGGAGATGCGGCGGCGCGAGGCCGCGCACCGGCTGGGCGCCGCCGGGGACGAGATGGCGGCCGATCAGCGTCTCGATATCGCGCAGATAGGGCAGCTCGGAGGGCTCGACCAGCGAGATCGCCACACCCTCGGCGCCGGCGCGGGCGGTGCGGCCGATGCGGTGGACGTAGGATTCCGGCACGTTCGGCAGCTCGAAATTCACCACATGCGAGACGTTGTCGACATCGATGCCGCGGGCGGCGATGTCGGTCGCGACGAGCACGCGGATGCGGCCGGAGCGGAACTGGTCGAGCGCGCGCTCGCGCTGGCCCTGGCTCTTGTTGCCGTGGATCGCGGCGGCGCCGATGCCGGCATCCTCGAGATGGCGGGTGACCTTGTCGGCGCCGTGCTTGGTGCGGGTGAAG
>JAJZFF010000340.1 GCA_021805485.1 Pseudomonadota bacterium | reverse complement strand
AGGGCCTCGGCTACAAGACGGATATCAACCTCTACTCGCTCGAGGTCATGTATGCCGGCCTCAGCAACGGCAAGATCGACGTCTTCCTCGACAACTGGACACCGTCGCAGAACCCGACCACCACGCCTTACGAGAAGAAGCACGAGATCGACGTCATCGGCCCCGATCTCAAGCACGCGAAATACACGCTCGTGGTGCCGCACTACCTCTACGAGAGGGGCCTGAAGACCTTCGCGGACATCCACAAGTTCGCCAAGCAGCTGCATCACAAGATCTACGGCATCGAGCCGGGCAACGACGGTAATCTGCACATCCTCGCCATGATCAAGGCGAACAAGTTCGACCTCGGCGATTTCCATCTCGTCCAGTCGAGCGAGGCCGGCATGCTCTCCGAGGTGGCGCGCAAATACCCGAAGAAGAAGGACATCGTCTTCCTCGGCTGGGAACCCGAGCCGATGAACGTCGAGTTCCACATCAATTATCTCACCGGCGGGAAGGAATATTTCGGTCCCCACAAAGGCGAGGCGACGCTGTATATCAACACGCGCCACAACTACGCCAAGGACTGCCCCAATGTCGGCGTCCTGCTGCACCATTTCTACCTGTCGGTCGGTGACGAGAACAAGATGATGTACGACGTCCAGGTCAAGCACCAGGACGCTCCCGCCGTCGCCGCCGCCTGGCTGAAGGCGCACCCCGCCTGGGTCAAGAAGACGCTCGACGGCGTCACCACGGTCGACGGCAAGCCCGGCACGGCGGCGGTGCTCGCCAGCCTGAAGTCGGACTGAAACGGGTGAACCTCCGGCGCGCGGCGGCCCTCCACCGCGCGCCGGATCACGGAGGCTGACCGATGAACGGGCTAGAAGGCGTCCAGCACTGGATCGTCCACCATGCCATTCCCCTCGGGGCATGGGCGACGGCAGTCATCGACGCGCTGAAAAACAACTTCCAGGGCTTCTTCGACATCCTTTCGGATGTGCTGGGATTCCTGCTCGACAACACGACCGGCGCGCTCGACTGGGTCTCGCCGCTCATCCTGATCGTGATCTTTGCCGGCTTGACCTGGTACTTCAAGAAATCCTGGAAACTCGCGCTGTTCGTGCTGCTTGCGCTCACCTTCGTGCTCAACCAGGGCTACTGGGGCCGCACGATCGAGACGATCTCGCTGGTCGCGTACGCGACCCTCGCCTGCATGCTGATCGGCGTGCCGCTCGGCGTCGCCGCGGCCCATCACCCGACGCTCTACCGAATCCTGCGTCCCGTGCTCGACCTGATGCAGACGCTGCCCACCTTCGTCTACCTGATCCCGACGCTGGTGCTCTTCGGCCTCGGCAGCGTGCCCGGCCTGATCTCGACGGTCGTCTTCGTGGTGCCCACCCCGGTCCGCCTCACCTATGTCGGCATCGTCAATGTCCCACGCCCGTTGATCGAGGCGGGGCAGGCCTTCGGCGCCTCGCCCTGGGAGTTGCTCTGGAAGGTCGAGATCCCGGCGGCCATGCCGACGATTCTCGCCGGCCTCACCCAGGTGATCATGCTGAGCCTGTCGATGGTCGTCATCGCCGCGCTGGTCGGCGCCGGCGGTCTCGGCGAACCCGTGGTCGAGGCGATGGAAACCGTGCAGATCGGCCGGGGCTTCACATCCGGTCTCGCCATCGTCATCGTGGCGGTCATCCTCGATCGGGTGTTCCGGCCGGAGCGCGAAAACGCATGAGCACCGAATTCGCAGCCCGTTTCGAGAATGTCGACATTCTCTTCCCGCCCGCCGAGGGCCGTGCCGGCCGCACCCGGCTCGCCACCGCCACCGCCATGCTCGATGCCGGCAAGACCCGTGCGGACATCATCGAGTCCACCGGCGTCGTCGTCGGCGCCGCCGATGTGAATCTCGAGATCGCGAAAGGCGAGATCTTCGTCATCATGGGGCTGTCCGGCTCCGGCAAGACCACCGTGCTGCGCGCGGTGAACGGCCTCAACAAGATCTCGCGCGGCCGCATCCTGATCCGGCATGGCGACCAGACGGTCGACATGACCAACCCCGCCCCGGCCGCGCTGCGTTCCCTGCGTAACCGCGCGGTTTCGATGGTCTTCCAGCAATTCGCCCTGCTCCCCTGGCGAACCGTCCGCCGCAATGTCGAACTCGGCCTCGAACTGCGCCGCACCGGTGCCGCCGAAACCCGCGAGACGGTCGATCGCTGGCTCGAACTCGTCGGCCTGCTGCCCTGGGCCGAGAAGCACGCGCACGAGCTTTCCGGCGGCATGCAGCAGCGCGTCGGCCTCGCCCGCGCCCTCGTCACCGACCCCGACATCCTGCTGATGGACGAGCCCTTCTCCGCGCTCGACCCGCTGATCCGCAACAAGCTTCAGGACGAACTGCTCTCCCTGCAGCAGAGCGTGCACAAGACGATCATCTTCGTCACCCACGATCTCGACGAGGCGCTGAAGCTCGGCAACCGCATCGCGATCATGAAGGACGGCCAGGTGATCCAGGTCGGCGCGCCGGAAGACATCGTGCTCCGCCCGGCCACCGACTACGTCGCCGAATTCGTCCGCCACATGAACCCGCTCACCGCCATCCGCGCCGCCTCGCTGATGCGCCTGCTCGATGCGGCGGACGATGTCCAGGGCTCCGAGTTCAGCTTCACCGACGATCGTTCGCACTACCGCCTCTCGCTGCGCCCCGACGGCACGCTGGACGGTCTCTCCTGCAACGGTGCGGCGATCGCCGTCCACCCGGTCGATGGTGAAACCGCGACACCGGAAGGTGCCGTCGGCATCGTCGAGACCACGCATCTGCTGAAGGATGTCGTCGAGCAACGCCAGCGCAGCGGCCATCCCGTGCTGGTCGCCGAAGACGGGCGCATCGTCGGCTGGTGCGGCGCCAACGAGGTGCTCGACGCCCTCACCCATGCCGGCCGCGCCACGATGACGGACGCGCCCTCGACACCCGCCCTCGCCACCAGCTGAACCGGAGCCCAGCCATGACAGGCGAACCCCGCCGCAACTTCATCGCCGGCGGCCCCTGGTCGCGCGCCGGCCTCGCCCGGTTCGAAACCCGCAACCCCGCCACCGGCGGCGTGCTGGCCGAGATCGAGATCGCCGACGCCGAAACCGTCTCCGCCGCCGTCGCCGCGGCGCGCGAGGCCCAGCGCGCCTGGGCCGCAACGCCCGCGGCGGCGCGCGGGCGCATCCTGCACCGCGCGGCGTCCATATTGCGTGAACGTAACGATGAACTCGCCCGCACCGAAACGCTCGACACCGGCCGCCCGATCGCCGAAACCAGCGTCGTCGATGTCATCTCCGGCGCCGAATGCCTCGAATATTTCGGCGGCATCGCCGCCTCGATCACCGGCGAGTCGGTCGATCTCGGGCCCAGCGCCTTCGGCTACACCAGGCGCGAGCCGCTCGGCGTCGTCGCCGCGATCGGCGCCTGGAACTACCCGCTGCAGATCGCCTGTTGGAAATCCGCCCCCGCCCTCGCCTGCGGCAACGCGGTCATCTTCAAGCCCGCGCCGCAAACCCCGCTGACCGCCCTCGAACTCGCCGCCATCTATCGCGAGGCCGGCCTGCCGGACGGACTGTTCAACGTCGTCAACGGCTTCGGCGAAACCGGTCTCGCCCTCGTCCGCCATCCGGACGTCGCGAAAATCTCGCTCACCGGCTCGGTCCCCACCGGCAAGGCCGTCGCCGCCGAGGCGGCCGCCAGCCTCAAGCGCGTCACCCTCGAACTCGGCGGCAAATCCCCGCTCATCGTCTGCGCCGACGCCGATCTCGACAGCGCCGCCGCCGCCGCCATGCTGGCGAATTTCTACTCCTCCGGCGAAATCTGCTCGAACGGCACGCGCGTCTTCGTCCACCGCTCGGTGCACGACCGTTTCGTCGAAACCCTTGCTGCCCGCGCGCAGCGCCTCGTCATCGGCGATCCGCTCGATCCCGCCACCGAGATC
>JAJZFF010000356.1 GCA_021805485.1 Pseudomonadota bacterium | reverse complement strand
CGGGCGGCGTGGTGAACGCGCTCTGGGCACTCACACTCGGCCGTTCAGGCGCGACGCGGGAGTTCCCGGCGCTGGCCGCCGACCAGGCCCACCTGATCGCCGACGCCATCACCACGCTCGGCATCATCGCCGGACTCTCGCTCGCCATCCTGGCCGACCTGCCGGTGCTCGATCCGCTCATCGCCATCGCCGTCGCCGCGCAGATCGCCTTCATGGGCGGGCGGACCGTGCTGCGCGCCCTCAGCGCCCTGCTCGACCGCGCCCCGCCGCCCGAAATGGTCGAGCGCATCCGCCACCTCGTCGCCACCCACGCCGCCGGCGCGATCGAGGCGCACGACATGCGGATCCGCGAGGCCGGCCAGTCGCGCTTCCTCGAATTCCACCTCGTCGTCCCCGGGGGCATGACGGTCGCCGAATCCCACGCCATATGCGACCGTATCGAAGCCGCCCTGCGGCGGGAGATGGCCGGCGTGATCATCACGATCCATGTCGAGCCGGACAACAAGGCCAAGCACGAGGGGATCATGGTGAAATGAGGCAAGCCACATGGTGAAACTGGACACGATCGTGACCCGCGGCGGCGATCGCGGCGAAACCTCGCTGGCCGACGGCTCCCGCGTTGCCAAGAGCCACAGGCGCATCGCGGTGTTCGGCGCGCTGGACGAGGCCAACACGGCGATCGGATTCCTGCGCGTGGTCTGCGCCGGGATGCCGGCGATCGACCGCGTGCTGGCCGCCATCCAGAACGACCTGTTCGACATCGGCGCCGAACTCGCCGCCCCGCCCGACCCGGCCCGGCCGTCGCGCCTGACCCAGGCCTATCTCGCCCGGCTCGACACGGTCGCCGCCGACTGGAACGCGCTTCTCGCCCCGCTCACCAGTTTCATTCTGCCCGGCGGCACCGAAGCCGCAGCGCGCGCGCATCTCGCCCGCACCGCCGCGCGGCGCGCCGAGCGCGAACTCGTCGCCCTCGCCGCCGAGACGGGTGTTTCGGACATCCCGATCCCCTACCTGAACCGCCTGTCGGACGTGATGTTCATCCTCGCCCGCCGGCTGAACGATGAAGGCCGGGCCGACACGCTCTGGCGACCCGGCGGCGCCTGACCGCCGGGGTGCGCGCGCCTCAGAGCAGGTGGAAGCTCGCGACCTTGCCGTGGTTCAGGGTGAGGTCGGTGAGCACCTGGTCGCCGTCATGCAGCGTCACCTCGAAGATGTAGCCTACCGTCGGGCCGACGTGCTGCGTGGTCAGGTATTTCACCGAGAAGGGCTGCCCGAGCGGGATCTTCGCATTGATTTCGGCCGCCTGGACGGGGAATTTCTTGGGATCGACATGCGCCTTGAACACGGTCGTCGCCGGCGCGACGAAGTCCGCGTAGCTGGAATGCCCGATCGCGGTCAGCATCTGCGTCATGTCGCGCGTCGCCAACGGAACGTCGAGCGACTGCGCCTGCGCCACGGCGCCGCCCGCAATCCCGGCGGCCACCAGCAGCCCCGCCACGCGAATCGAAAATGTCATGAGGTCTCCTCTCTTTCGGCATCTGCCGCCCTGTTGCGCGCCGGAGTAACCGGTCACGGCCGAAGCCATCGGCTCCGGCGGGCCGGGCGAATTGCGCCGGCCTTCCTGCGCTGGCATCATGATCTATTAAAGGAGACGGATCAATGACCGACGCTTTCCGTGGCCGCCGCGCCCTCGTCACCGGGGCTTCCAGCGGCATCGGCGCCGATCTTGCGCGCCAGCTCGCCCAGCGCGGCGCCGACCTCGTGCTCACCGCACGGCGGCAGGACCGGCTAGAGGCGCTGGCCGCCGAATGCCGCCTGTTCGGCGTCACCGCCGAAACCGCCACCGCCGACCTTGCCGATGAGGCAGCGCGCCTCGCCCTCGCCGAGCGCTTCCCGACCATCGACATTCTGGTGAACAATGCCGGGCTCGGCGTCTTCGGTGCCTTCGCCGAGGCCGAATGGGCGCGGACCGAGGCCATGCTCGCGGTGAACATTACTGCTCTCACTCATCTCACCCGGCTGTTCGCCGCCCCCATGGCGGCGCGTGGGTGGGGCCGGATCATGATGGTCGCCTCCACCGCCGCCTTCCAGCCGGTGCCGCTCTTCGCCGCCTATGCCGCGACGAAATCCTACGTCCTCTCGCTCGGCGAATCGCTGAATGTCGAGCTGTCCGGGCGCGGCGTGCGCACCACGGTGCTCTGCCCCGGCGTCACCGAAACCGAATTCTTCGACGCCGCCGGGCAGACCCGATCGGCTTTCACCAAACGCAGCGCGATGACCAGCGCCGAGGTCGCGCGGATCGGCATCGCGGCGCTGCTCGCCGGGCGCTCCAGCGTCGTCGCCGGGCGGAGCAACGCGGCGATGGCCTTCGGCACCCGCTTCGCACCGCGCGGCCTCGCCGCCCGCCTCGCCTTCCGGATGATGAAGCCGTGAGCGGTGCCGCCGACCCGATCCATGCCGAGCTGATCGCCGTCGTCGTCGCCGTCACCGACGCAACCCCCCGCGTCCTCACCCTGCTCGATGGCAGCGCCCTGCCCGCCGGCCCGCTCGAATCGGCCCATCGCTCGCTGCAGGCCGGGCTGCGCGACCGGGTGGAACGCCAGACCGGGCATCCGCTCGGCCATGTCGAACAGCTCTACACCTTCGCCGATGCCGGCCGCAGCCGCGCCGGGCGCAGCATCTCGATCTCCTACCTCGCTCTCAGCAGCGAGACGCGGGCGCGGCTCGGCGGCCAAGTCTCCTGGCAGGACTGGTACCGCTACTTTCCCTGGGAAGACCGCCGCACCGCGAACGACGCCGCCTCACGGATCGAACCCGGCCTGCGAAGCTGGGCGGGCACGGAGCCGACGCGGCGCGCGCGCATCGCCCACTGCTTCGGGCTCGACGGCGCGCCCTGGCAGGAGGATCTGGCGCTCGACCGCTACGAACTCCTTTACGAGGCCGGGCTGGTGCGCGAGGCCGCGCGCGACGGCCGGCCGGCGCATGGCGATTTCGCGCCGGGCGACACGCTCGCAGCCGACCACCGCCGCATCCTCGCCACCGCGATCAGCCGGCTGCGCGCCCGGCTACGCGCCCGGCCGGCCGTTTTCGAGCTGATGCCGGAGCGGTTTTCCCTGCTCGATCTGCAACGCTGCATTGAAGCCATCGGCGGCCAGCCCGTGCACAAGCAGAACTTCCGGCGCCTCATCGAAAGCCAGAACCTGCTGGAAGAAACCGGAGACTTCGCCAGCGGCCCGGGCCGCCCGGCGAAGCTGTTCCGCTTCCGCAGCGCCGTCCGCGACGAACGGGCCATGACCGGCAGCCGCCCGCCGCGCTCCGGACCTTGACCCCAATATACTCACATCCACTATAATGAGCCTCGATCCGGCCGGGCTTCGGCCGTAAAATCGCTCATGATATGCTCATATAGAGCATAAGGATTTAGCCATGACCCTCGCCGTCGCCTCCGTTCCCGCATCCCTCGCAGCACATGTGCCGCCCGCCGAATGGGCGCTGATGCAGGAGGACATCGCGGCGATCCGCGACCTCAAGCAGGCGCGCGACGCGATCATCCTCGCCCATAACTACCAGACGCCCGACATTTATCACGGCGTCGCCGACATCGTGGGCGACAGCCTCGCCCTCGCGCGGGAAGCGATGTCGGCGCGGGCCGCGGTGATCGTCGTCGCCGGGGTGCATTTCATGGCGGAAACGGCGAAGCTGCTGAACCCGGAAAAGACGGTGCTGATCCCGGATTCCCGCGCCGGCTGCTCGCTCGCCGAAAGCATCACCGCCGCCGATGTCCGCAGCCTGCGCGCCCGCCATCCGGGCCTGCCGGTGATCGCCTATGTC
>JAJZFF010000194.1 GCA_021805485.1 Pseudomonadota bacterium | reverse complement strand
AAGCCGCCCGGCGCTTCCAGCCCGCAGATGACCGACCTGATCGCCTATCTCACCAAACTCTCCAAGGGGGCGAAGATGGGGCAGCAGTTCAAATAGGCCGGATACCCGGCCCGCCCGCGCCGCCGCCGTTTCGCAATCACGCCCGGGACCGGCGGTTCATTCGCGGGGCTGCCGATCCCGGCCCGTCATTCCCATGGCAATCCATCGGCGCTATGAAGACTGCGCCGAGCGGGATTTCCATGCGGAGGGCCACCATGGCCAATGCCGAATACGCGCTGACGATGGCCAGATACAACGCCTGGCAAAATCGGAACCTTCTCCGTGCGACGGTCCAGCTGCCACCCGAAGGTCGGGCGCTCGACCGGGGCGCCTTCTTCGGATCGATCGAGGCGACCTTCTACCACCTGCTCTGGGCGGACCGCATGTGGATGAGCCGGTTCAAGGCCACGCGACCGCCCGAGGGAGGGATTCCGGGCTCGACGAGGTTTGAAGGCAGCTGGGACGAATTCTGCGAGCAACGCACCGCGATGGACCGCGAGGTGCTGGACTGGGCGGGGCAGCTCGATGCCTCCTGGTTCGCTGAAGATCTCGTCTGGTTTTCGGGCGCGCTGGGACGCCAGATTTCGAAGCCGAAAACCGTCATCGTCATGCATCTGTTCAATCACCAGACACATCATCGCGGCCAGATCCACGCCATGCTCACAGCGGCGGGCGTGAAGCCCGACGACACCGACCTTGCGTTCATGCCCGAGCGTTCTGAAATCCCGTAACCATCGGCGGCGCCGGGGTTTGCGGGCCCGGAACGGCGAGATAGTGTCTTAACCTCTGTTATCGCTCGATGGTGGCGGCCCATTCGAGGCGCTGGCCGGCCACACGGGGGAGGAAACATGGACGGATCGGGCATTTCGGGCCGGCCCACGCAATCGGCACGCGACCGCACGCGCTGGGTCAGCGGGGCAGGGCGCTACGTGGCGGACATCCAGCCGGAGGGCGCGCTCGCGGCCGCCTTCCTGCGATCGCCCCACGCCCACGCAGCGATCGCGGCACTGGATGCGGCGGCGGCGCGGGCGATGCCGGGCGTCGTCGCAGTGCTGACCGGCGAGGATTGCGCCGCCGCCGGCTTCGGCAATTTCCGCGCGCTGATGCGCTATGGCGCCGAGGGCGAGCGCCCGCTCGTCGCCCCGTTCCGCCCGGTGCTGGCGCAGGGAAGGGTGCGCTATGCCGGCGAGCCGGTCGCCTGCGTGGTCGCCGAAACGCTGGCCGCGGCGATGGACGCGGCGGAGGCGATCGCGGTGGACCACGAGATGCTGCCCCCGGTGGTCGGGCTCGACGCCGCGCCGCACACACCGCCGATCCACCAGGAGGCGCCGGGTAATCTCGCCTTCCTCCACGAGGCGGGCGATGAGGCATCGGTCGCCGCTGCCTTCGCCACCGCGGCGCATGTGGCCACCGTGCGGTTCGACCTGCCGCGCCTCGCCCCCTCCACGATGGAGCCCGGCGGCATCGTCGCACGGTATGACGCGGCTTCGGGCGTCTATCACCTCGTCACCCCGCACCAGGGCATCAACGAGATCCGGCTCGATCTAGAGGCCGTGCTCGGCGTGCCGGCGTCGCGCATCATGATCGAGCTGCCCGATGTCGGCGGCGGGTTCGGCCTGCGCAGCCCGGCCTATCCCGAGCACGCCGCCCTCCTGCTCGCCGCCCGCGCCACCGGCCGGACGGTGCGCTACGTGCCGACGCGCGGCGAGGCCTTCCTCAACGACAATCACGGCCGCGGCACCAGGCTGTCCGGCCGGCTGGCGCTCGATGCCGATCTTCGCTTCACCGCGATCGAGATCGAGTATCACACCGATCTCGGCGCCTATGTCACCACCGTCGGCGCCTTCGTGAATGTCCATAACGCGCTGCAATCGGGCACCGGCACCTACGCGATCCCGGCGGCGCATGCGCGGTTCGCGCAATATTTCACCAATGCCGGCCCGCTCGGTCCCTATCGCGGCGCCGGCCGGCCGGATATCGCGCTGCTGGTCGAGCGCCTGGTGGACGAAGCCGCCGCCGCGGCCGGCGCCGACCCGCTGGAGCTGCGGGCGCGCAACGCAATCCCGGCGGCCGCCTTTCCCTGGCGCACCGCCTTCGGTGCCACCTATGACAGTGCCGACTATGCCGCGCTGATCGCGGCGGCGCGGGCGGAATCGGGGTGGGATGACATCGCGGCGCGACGGGAAGCGGCGGCCTCGCGCGGGGCGCTTTACGGGCGCGGTGCCGCGCTGTTCACCGAGGTGGCGGGTGGCGGGGCGGCGGCGCAGGACGAGGCGAAGGTGACGCTGTCCCTCGCCGGCGGCCGCGCCGTCGCCCGGATCGAGACGGTCACCGGCGGTAGTGGGCAGAGCCAGGCGGAGACCTATGCCTTCATCCTCGCCCGCGAAACCGGGCTCGACCCGGCTTATATCGAACTCGTGGCAAGCCCGCCCGATTGCAGGCTGACTGGCGCCGGCTCGATCGGCTCGCGCTCGACGGTGAGCGCCGGCAGCGCGGTGGCCGATGCCGGTGGCAGGCTGCGTGAACGGCTGCTCGCCCTCGCCGGGCTGCGCGCCAATGAAGCACCGGAGGACCTCGCCATCGCCAGTGGCGCCATCCTCCGGCGCGACGGCTCCCCGGTGATGACCCTCGCCGAGGCGGTGGCGGCTTCTGGCGGCGAGATCGCCGTCACCGGGGTCAAACCCGTCGCCGCGACCTTTCCCTCCGGCTGCCACGTCGCCGAGGTGGAGATCGACCGCGAGACCGGGCTGGTCCGGCTCACGCGCTACGTCGCCGCCGATGATTCCGGCGTGCTGGTCAATCCCGTCGTCGCCGAGGGGCAGATCCATGGCGGCATCGTCCAGGGCGTGGGCGGCGTGCTGGGCGAGGGGATGCGCTACGATGCCGCCGGCCAGCCGCTGACCGGCAGTTTCATGGACTACACGATGCCGCGGGCGGCCGACGTGCCCGGTTTCGTCACGCTCGACCTGCCGACGCCCTCGCCCAACAATCCGCTCGGCGCCAAGGGGCTGGGCGAGGCGGGGACGACCGGCGCGCTGCCGGCGGTCGCCAATGCGGTGGCGGACGCGCTGCGCCAGATCGGCGCCGCCCTGCCGCCGCTGCCCTGCACCCCGCTGCGGGTCTGGGAGGCGATCCGCGCGGCGGAATTTTGACCCCGCTCAGATCGCGGCGGCGTGCCGCCCCGCCTGGCCGAGCCAGGCGTCGAAGGCGGCGGCGGCATGGCGCAGGAAGGGCCGCCCGGCCTCGGTGACGATGATGCGGCTGCCCTCGCGGTGCAGGAATCCGTCGGCCTCCAGCGGGGCGAGAGACTCGCATTCGCGGGCGAAGCGGGCGGGATCGGCGCCGAACGCGGCGAGATCGACTTCGAGGTCGCACATCAGCCGCTCGATGATCGCCCCGCGCAGCCGGTCCTCGTCGTCCAGCGCCAGCCCCTTGGCGGTGGCGAGCGCGCCGGCTTCGATGGCGGCGAGGTAGGGCTGGGTGCCGACGGCGTTCTGCGCGTAGCCCTGCGGCAGGAACGAGATCGCCGAGGCGCCGAGGCCGATCAGCAGGTCGGAGGGGTCGACGGTATAGCCCTGGAAGTTGCGCCGCAGCGCCCCGGTGCCGGCGGCGCGCGCCATCGCGTCCTCCGGCCTTGCGAAATGGTCGAGCCCGATCCGCCGGTAGCCGGCGGCGACCAGCAGTTCGGCGGCGCGCTGCTGCTGGGCGAAGCGCGCCGCGACATCCGGCAGGGCGCGCTCGGCGATCACCTGCTGGCGCTTGCGCGTCCACGGCACATGGGCATAGCCGTAGAGCG
>JAJZFF010000688.1 GCA_021805485.1 Pseudomonadota bacterium | reverse complement strand
CAGACGGACGCGGTTGAAGCCGTGCGGCGTATCGGTGCAGGTCGGCACCAGGATCAGCCAGGCGCCGGCTTCCACCTGGGCGCGGACGAGGGTGGGGAACTCCACGTCGTAGCAGATCGCGATGCCGATCCGGCCCCAGGGCGTGGCGAACACCGCAGGCGGCGTGCCCGGGCTGATGCCAAGGGTCTCCCGCTCGAAGCGGGTCATCACGGATTTCTGTTGCAAGGCCAGTCTGCCGTCTGCGGCGATGAGCGGAGCGATGTTGCGGATGCCGCCATCGACGGGCATCGGCAGGCTGCCCGGCAGCAGCCACAGACCGTGCCGCGCCGCCAGGTCGCGCATCGCCTCGAGCAGAGCGGGCGCCTCGGCGCTGACGGCGGCCAGTTCGGCCAGCGCATCGCCACCGCGGTCGCCGGCGATCTCCATGGCGGCATATTCGGGCAGCACGAGCAGCTCCGCCCCCGCCCGCACCGCCGTCGCCGCCAGGTCGTCGACGCGGCCGAGGAAACCGCGCGCGCCATCGACGCGCTCGACCGGATAGGGCGCCAGCGCCAGGCGAAGCACGCTCATGCCGGCCGCTCCCCGGGTTGGGGAGAGGATTGCGGTTCAGGAAAGGGGGCGCGGCGCGTGGCGGGCAGCGGCGCCGGCCCGGGGGCGCTTGGCAGGGGACGCATGCGTCACGCCATCAGGCGCTTGCGCCAGAAGCCCAGCCGGTGCGGGGCTTCCGCCGCGGCGCCGACCTCCTTCCACGCCATTTCGCAGACCAGAGCCGCATCCGGCGAATAGCCACGCCGGCGCCAGAAATCATCGAGCGGCGTGTAGCCGGCGGGACGAGCCGGATGGTCGGCGGCGCGCTGCACGGCGCAGAAGCACGCCTCCTCGCACCCCGGCACGCGCCGCGCCTGCGCCTCGCGGGCGGCAAAGAAGGCGACGCCGAAGCCCCGACCCCGCCACGGCGCGAGCAGCACCGATTCGCCGAAATAGCAGAACCGCGCCGGGTCGAGCCCGCGCGCTCGGAACGGGGCGAGCACCGCCGCCCCGGCGGCGATCAGCGGCAGACAGGTCGCCGCGCCGATGATCTGCGCGCCCTCGCGCGCCAGCACGATCGCAGCCCCCGGGCTCTCGGCGTAGCGCGCCAGATAGCGCTCCTCATACTCGGCGTCGCCGTCATAGAGGTAGGGGAACTCGCGGAAGACGGCGATGCGCAACCGGGCGATCTCGCCCAGCAGCGGCCGCAGCGCCGGGCCGGTCACGGTTTCGGTCACAGGAAGTGTCGCCATGCCGATCAGTTCGCCTGTACCTTGACGTAGGATCCGGGCGCGTCCTCGATCGGCTTGAGCTTGCCCTTGCCGGGAATGCGTGCCTTGACCTCGGTCGCGTCCAGCCGGGTGATCCAGCGCTGCCAGTCCGGCCACCAGGACCCGGCGATCTCGGCGGCGCCCTCCAGCCACTGTTCCGGCGTTTCGGCCAGGGTGTCGTTGATCCAGTGGCTGTATTTGCCCGATCCCGGCGCGTTGACGACGCCGGCGATGTGGCCGGACGCGGCGAGCACGAAATGCACCGGGCCGCGCAGGAGGCGCGCGCCGTAATAGGTCGTGCGCCAGGGCGCGATGTGATCCTCGCGCGTCGACAGGAAGTAGGCCGGCACGGTGACGCGCGACAGATCGATCGGCACGCCGAGCAGCGAGATCCCGCCTGGCCTGGCGAGCAGATTCTCGCGGTACATGTTGCGCAGATAGAAGCTGTGCATCTTCGCGGGCATCCGCGTCGAGTCCGAATTCCAGTAGAGCAGATCGAACGGAAACGGCTCATTGCCGAGAAGGTAGTTGTTGACGACGAACGACCAGATCAGGTCGTTGGCGCGCAGCATGTTGAACGTCGTCGCCATCTCCTCGGCCTCGAGATAGCCACGCCGGCTCATTTTCTCCTCGAGCAAGCTGATCTGCTCCTCGTCGATGAAGACATTGATCTCCCCGGATTCGCGGAAATCGAGCATGCTGACGAAGAACGTCGCCGAACGGATGCGCTCCTCGCCGCGCGCGGCGAGATAGGCTAGCGCGCAGCCGAGCAGGGTGCCGCCGAGGCAATAGCCGATGGCGTTGATCTCGCGCTCCCCCGTTGCGGCCTCGATGGCGTCGAGACTGTCCAGCACCCCCTCCTGGAGATAGTCCTCGAAGCCCTTGTCGGCCAGGGTCTCGTCGGGATTGGCCCAACTGACGACGAAAACGGTGTGGCCCTGCGCCACCGCCCAGTTGATGAAGCTGTTCCGCGGGCGCAGGTCGAGGATGTAGAACTTGTTGATCCAGGGCGGAATGATCAGCAGCGGCCGCTTCAGCGTGGTCTTCGTCGTCGGCGTGTACTGGATGAGCTGGCGCAGGCTGTTCTGGTGGATCACCTTGCCCGGCGTGACGGCGATGTTCTCGCCGATGCGGAAGGCTTCCATGTCCGTCATCTTGACCTTGAGCCGGCCGCGGCCGCGCTCGAGATCGGCAAGGAGGTTATTGAGGCCGCGCAACAAATTCTCGCCGCCGGTCTCGGCGGTCTTGCGCAGCACCTCGGGGTTGGTCAGCAGGAAATTGCTCGGGCTCATCGCGTCCACGAACTGGCGCGAATAGAAATCGACCTTGCGCGAGGTTTCGGGCGACAGGCCCTCCGTCTGCTTGACCACGTCCTGCACGAATCGGGCGGAGAGCAGGTAGGATTGCTTGATGAAGTCGAACACCTCGTTGGCGTTCCAATCCTCGTGCTTGAAGCGTCTGTCGCTCGGCGAAGGCTCGATGACGGGCTTGGATTCGATACCGAGGATGCGGCGCGTGGTGTTCTGCCACAGCGTCATGTAGTCCTGCCAGAAGCCGAGCTGGGCGTGCATCAGCCGCACCGGGTTGGCGATCAGCCGGGCCGTCATCTCGAAGAAGGCGCTGCCGATGTTGAGCGGGTCCGGATGCGGCGTCTCCTCGCCCTGGCGTCGCAACCATTCCTGGACGATGCGCTGGGACCGCTGGGCGATATCAGCCATCGTGCGGCCGAGTGCCTCGGGATCGGCGAGGCGGAAGGCAGTCGTTTCCGGCTTGGGCTGGGTCTGGTCGGCCATCCCGATATCCTTTTCCTGGGGTGCCCCGTTTCCTCGCGTCTCGCCTCGGGCTACATCATCGGCCCCAGTCGAGGAAGAGTGACGATAGCATGGGTCGGGTTCAGGGGCAGGGGAATTGCCGGCGGGGGCGAGCGCTTGCGGCGACGCTGACGCTGACGCTGGCGCTGGGCGGCTGCGGGCTTGATCCGGTCGGCTGGATCCGCGACCTGAGCGGCGGGCCGCCGCCGGTGGACCGGCCGCCGCCACCGCAGGCGGACATGCCCTACGCGAACCTCGCGACGGTGCCGCCGAAGCCGCAGATGCCGGACGCGGCCACGCGCCAGAAGCTGGCCGACTCGCTGCTCGCGGATCGTGCCAACGCCAAATACGAGGCGGCGCAGGCGCCGCTGGCGGATCCATCCTCCCCGACCGCGTCGCCGGCGCTGTTCGGCGGCTCGGCACCGCCCCCGCCGCCGCCCGGCCAGACATCTTCTCCGCCACAACAGACATCTTCTCCGTCACAACAGGCACCTGCCGCGTCGCAGGCGACGCTCGCGGCGGCCACCGCACCGCCGCCGGCCAAGGCGCCGGCCTCGGCCAAGCCGCCCTCGCCAGCGCCGCGCACCGCGGTCGCCGAGGCAGCGCTGCCGCCGCCCACCATGCCGGACCAGCCACCGGCGCCGCCGCAGATTCCCGGCTCACCGGTCGCGCCCACGACCCCCGCTCCGCCGCCCGTCGCGCCGAAGGTGGCCTCCGGTCCGGCCAAG
>JAJZFF010000685.1 GCA_021805485.1 Pseudomonadota bacterium | reverse complement strand
CGACAGGCCGATGACCTCGAAATTATAGCCGCCGCGATAGGAGGAGACGACGGCGATGCCCATCTTGGACATCACCTTCAGCAATCCCTTGTCCACCGCCTTCTTGTAGCGCTGCACGGCGGCCTTGAGGCTGAGATCACCGAGAAGACCGCGGCGGTGCCGCTCAGCGATCGCCTCCTGCGCCAGATAGGCGTTCACCGTCGTCGCCCCGACGCCGATGAGGACAGCGAAATAATGCACGTCCAGACATTCGCCAACGCGCACGTTCAGGCTCGTGAAGGTGCGCAGGCTCTGGCGCACGAGGTGGGTGTGCACCGCGCCAGTGGCGAGGATCATCGGCACCGCGACGCGCGTCGCACTCATCGCCTCGTCGGTGAGGATGACATGGGTGCAGCCGGCGCGCACACCCTCCTCGGCCTCACGCTGGATGCGGTCGATCGCCGTCCGCAAGCCACCCTCGAGGTCTTCGACCGGAAAGGTGCAATCCACCACACAGGCGGAGGCGCCCATGTAGGCGCGCATCGCCTCGAACTCGGCGGTGGACAGAACCGGGCTCTCCAGCTGCAGCAGGTCGCACTGGCTGGCATCCTCGTCCAGCACGTTGCCGAGATTGCCGAGCCGCGTCTTCAGCGACATCACGCGTGTCTCGCGCAGACTGTCGATCGGCGGATTGGTCACCTGGCTGAAGGCCTGGCGGAAGTAATGGTGCAGCCCGCGATGGCGTTCGGAGAGCACGGCGATGGGCGTATCGTCGCCCATGCTGCCGACGGGCTCGTTGGCCTCCTCGACCATCGGATGGAGGATCATCTCGAGATCTTCCATCGTGACGCCGACAGCGACCTGCCGGCGGCGCAGCGCCTCACCCTCGAAGCGCACGGGCTCCGGAGCGTCGGTTTTGACGATGTGGTCGATCTCGCGCACCCGCCTCACCCAGGCGCCATAGGCGTGGCGCGCGGCCAGCGCATCCTTCAGCTCCTCGTCGCGATAGAATCGCGGCGCCGCGAGATCGACGGCGATGGTCTGGCCGGGCCCCACTCGTCCCTTCTCGACGATCTCCTGCTCATCGAGCTTCACCATGCCGGTTTCCGACCCGACGATGAGCATGCCGTGTCGGGTGATCGTGTAGCGCAGCGGCCGCAGCCCGTTGCGGTCCATCCCCGCGACCACCCAGCGCCCATCGGTCGCCGCGATCGCAGCCGGCCCGTCCCAGGGCTCCATCACCGCGTTGCAATAGAGAAACATGTCGCGGTGCGCGGGCTTCATCGTCGCGTTCTGGCCGAGGCTCGCCGGGATCATCAGCGCCTTCGCCATCGGCGCGTCGCGTCCCGAGCGGACGAGAAGCTCGAACACATTGTCGAGGATCGCCGTGTCCGACCCGCCCGCCTGCACCACCGGCTTGATGTCATCCAGATACGGATCGAGCGCCGGATCGGAGAGCCGCGTCTCGTGGCTCTTCATCCAGTTGACGTTGCCGGTCAGCGTGTTGATCTCGCCGTTATGGGCGAGCATCCGAAACGGCTGCGCAAGCCGCCAGGTGGGAAACGTGTTGGTCGAATAGCGCTGGTGATAGATCGCGAAGCGCGAGATGAAGCGGGGGTCCAGCAGGTCGGGATAGAATTCCGTGACGTGCTCGGCCAGGAACATGCCCTTGTAGATGATCGAGCGCGCCGACAGCGAGCAGAGATAGAGCTCCGGAATACCGTCCGCCAGCGCCTGCTTCTCGATGCGGCGGCGAATGACGTAGAGATCGCGTTCGAACGCCGCCTCGTCGGCGCCGCGCGCGTTCCAGATCATGATCTGCTCGATCTCCGGCCGCGTCGCGTTCGCCTTTTCACCGATGCAGTCGACATTGATCGGCACCTGCCGCCAGCCATAGATGGCGTAGCCGAACGCAAGAATTTCGCTCTCGACGATCTGCCGGCAGCGCTCCTGCGCCGAGAGGTCGGTCTTCGGCAGGAAAACCATACCGACCGCGATCGGGCCCGGGCGCAGTTTGTCACCGCCGCGCTCGACGACATCGGCAAAGAAATCCTGCGGGATCTCGACATGGATGCCGGCGCCGTCGCCGGTCTTGCCATCGGCATCCACGGCGCCACGGTGCCAGAGCGCCTTCAGCGCATCGATGCCGGCCTCGACGACGTCGCGTCGGGGCACGCCGTCGAGCGCGGCGACGAGACCGACGCCGCAGGCATCATGCTCCTGCGCCGCATCGTAGGTGCCCGCCAGCCGGCGCGCATTCTCCTGCCAGTTCGCGACGAAATCGCTCGCAGTCTCGATGGGGTTCTGGTTGGCCATGGCGCGTGTCCTTCCGCCGGCTCAGTCCGCCGCCTCGGCGAGGCGGTGACCCTTCTGGATATGATCGTGCATCTGCGCCGCAGCGTCGCGCCCGTCGCGGATCGCCCAGACGACGAGGCTGGCGCCGCGCACGATATCACCGGCGGCGAAGACGCCGGGCAGGCTGGTCATGAAGCTGCGATGGTCGATCTTCAGCGTGCCGTAGCGCGTTACCTCGAGCCCGGGCTCGCCGAAGGCGTGCGGCAGGTCCTCGGGATCGAAGCCCAGCGCCTTGATCACCAGGCTCGCGGGCAGGGTGAAGTGCGAGCCCTGGATCGGCTCGACGGTCTGCCTGCCCGTGGCGTCGGGAAGGCCGAGGCGCATGCGCTGGGCGCGCACGCCCCGAACGCTGCCCTCGCCGAGAAAGGCTTCCGGCGCGGCGAGCCAGACGAACTCGACGCCTTCCTCCTCCGCGTTCTTCACCTCGCGCATCGAGCCCGGCATGTTGGCGCGGTCGCGGCGATAGAGGCACTTCACCGAGGCCGCTCCCTGCCGCACCGCGGTGCGCACGCAATCCATCGCCGTGTCGCCGCCACCAATGACGACGACATCGCGGCCGGATGCGTCGAACGTGCCATCATCGAACGCTGGCACCTCGTCGCCGAGACCCTTGCGGTTGGCAGCGGTGAGGAACTCGAGCGCCGGCACGATCCCGGCCAGGCCGGCACCGGGGCCGCCGATCTCGCGCGGCTTGTAGACGCCGGTGGCGATCAGCACGGCAGCATGGCGCTCGCGCAGGACCGACAGCGGCAGGTCCGCACCGACCGACACGCCGAGATGGAACCGTATACCGCTCTGCTCGCACAGCGCGTGCCGGCGCAGCACGACATCCTTCTCCAGCTTGAAGCCGGGGATGCCATAGATCATCAGCCCGCCGACACGGTCGTAGCGGTCATAGACATGGACCTCGTAGCCGCGCCGGCGCAGTTCCTCGGCCGCGGCGAGGCCGCCCGGCCCGGCGCCGATGATGCCGACGGACAATCCCAGTTCGCGGCGCGGACGGATCGGCTTCACCCAGCCGCGTTCGAACGCGGTATCGGTGACATAGCGCTCGACCGCGCCGATGGTGACCGCCTCGTAGCCCTTCTCGATGACGCAGTTGCCCTCGCAGAGCCGGTC
This sequence comes from Pseudomonadota bacterium, assembly GCA_021805485.1. The sequence continues at coordinate 12,031 of JAJZFF010000685.1, read as the reverse complement.
CTGCGGGCAGATGCGGCCGCAGATCTCGGGGAAATTGTTGGTCGCGCTGGAGGCCTCGTAGGCTTCCTCGAGCCGCCCCTCGGCGGTGAGCTTCAGCCAGTCCGGAATGTTGTTGTTGAGCGGGCAGTGGATCGAGCAGAACGGAACACCGCACTGGCTGCAGCGGCTGGACTGCTTCGCCGCCTCGTCCGCGCTGAAGCGGCGATAGATCTCGTCGAAATCGACGCGGCGCGTGGCGACATCGCGCTTTTCCGGCATCCGCTGCGGCAGATGGACGAATTTCAGCATGCGCTCAGGCACCGTCACGTCTCCCTTCGATCCAGTTCGGCGATCGCCGCTGCCGAATTCCCGTTGGCGATCCAGGCCGGCTCCCCGCTCGGGCGCACCCGAGCGTCACCCCGCGCGGCAACACCTGGCGCGGCGCGCCGATCGGAGCGACCGATGGATGATCAATAGCGCGCGTTGTCCGCGCTTGCCAGCCGATTCCGCGATGAAAGGACAGCCACACTGCCCTGTATCGGCAAGTTTTCCGTCTGGGTCGATGGCGCGGAGGTAAACCTGAAGCGATGAAGGTCCGATACGGACCTATTTACGCGGCGATCAATTCCCGCCGGCTTCCGCCCGAGCGGAACCGGCGCAGATAGGTCGGCACCACCAGCTCGACGGGTGTCGGCGCCACACCGAGTTCGGCCAAGCCTGGCATGCCCGAATGGACGATATTGTCGTGCGCCAACAGCAGGAGCTGGTCGCAGGTCAACAGCTTGCCCGGCAGCCACTCCAGCACACGCGCCTGCAGTCGGGCGAGCGGCATCGGCACGTCCAGCAGCAGCCGCTTCCGGTGCGTCTCCTTGAGAATGTAGGCGAGTAGCTCCCGGAAGGACCACACGCGCGGGCCGCCCAGCTCGTAGGTCTGCCCCGCCGCGTCGGTGCGGACGAGCGCGGCGGTCACCGCGTCGGCGACATCGGCGACGTAGACCGGCTGGAACTTCGTATCGCCGGCGATCACCGGCATCACCGGCGACAGCATCGCGAGCTGCCCGAAGCGGTTGAAAAACCCGTCCTCGGCGCCGAAGACGATCGAGGGGCGCAGGATGGAAGTGGCCGGAAACGCCGCGCGCACCGCGGCCTCGCCCTCGCCCTTGGTCGCGGCGTAACGGCTCGGGCTCGCCGGATCGGCGCCGATCGCCGAGACATGCACGAGCCGGCGCAGCCCGGCCGCGGCGGCCAGGCGCGCGATGCGGCCGGCTCCCTCGGCATGGACGCGCGCGAAATCGCCCGGCCGCTGCTCGGCGAGCAGCCCAACCAGGTTGACGGCAAAGTCTGCCCCATCCAGCGCCCGCGCGACCGCCGCCTCATCGGTGATCGGGCAAGCCAGCGGCACGATCTGGCCCACCGACCCCATGGGCTTGAGGGCACGCGCCGCCTCCGTGTCCCGCCCGGCGACGCGGACGATGTGCCCCTGCCGGGCCAGACGCTTCACCACGTAGCGGCCGATGAAGCCGGCGCCGCCGAAGACCGTTGCCACCGTTCGCGTTGCCATCGCTCTGCTCTCTATGTTCCGTATGTGTCGCGCGCCGGTTTAGCGTCGCGGCCCGCCGCCCTCAACCGATCATGGCTCCTCCGATCTGAAGAATCCGCTGCGGAAGCTGATCCAGCCGCTCTCGATCAGCCCGACGCAGGCGGCCCAGACCAGGCTGGCGACCAGTGTCGTCCACAGCAGCTTGCGCCCCATGCGCGGCCGCGCCGGCGCGCCCCGCCAGCCGCTGGCGGCGTCGGGAGCATCCTCCGGGCGAACGCCGAAGGGCAGTACGGCGAACAGCACGACCCACCAGATCAAGGCATAGAGAACGGCGCCGGTGAACCAGTCCATGCGGGCTCTATCGGCCGTCGCCGGTTGAACGCTGGGCGTGGCGGCTCGGCACGGGCGTGGCAGATGCGAGGAGGAGCATCGCCGCACTCTGCCAGAGGGCGGGAGACGCGGGAAGCCGCGCGAGGGCGCATCCGCTTCATGGCGGCCCCGCGAGAGCCGAACAATCGGTTGGTCCGATTATAATCACTGGAACAATCAATTTGATAAATCTCCCGCCGGGCCCCAATTCGCGATCAGCCGGTTGCGCTCGATGCGCCGGCGTACGCGATCAAGCACCGCACCGCCGCATCCGGGCCGTTCCGGATGTGTCGAAGCAGGAGAGGAGCCGAAATCGATGCTGACCGTTGGCGACCGCTTCCCCGACTTCCATCTCAAGGCCGTCCGGCCGGGACCCGAAGGCTTGGCGCTGGCCTCAGCCTTCACCGAGATCGGTCCCGAGACCGATGCCGGCAAGTGGAAGATCGTGTTTTTCTGGCCCAAGGACTTCACCTTCGTCTGCCCCACCGAAATCGTCGCCTTCGGCAAGCTCGCCGGCGACTTCGCCGACCGCGACGCGGTCGTCTACGGCGTCTCCACCGACAGCGAGTTCGTCCATCTGAACTGGCGGCTGCACCACGACGATCTGCGCAGTCTGCCGATCCCCATGCTCGCCGACATCAAGCGCGAGCTCGCCGGCGCCTGTGGCGTGCTCGACAAGACCGAGGGCGTTGCCCTGCGCGCGACCTTCGTCGTCGATCCCGATGGCATCATCCGATTCGCCTCGGTCAACGATCTCTCGGTCGGGCGCAACCCGAACGAAGTCATGCGCGTGCTCGATGCGCTGCAGAGCGACGAGCTGTGTCCGTGCAACTGGAACAAAGGCGAAGCGGTGCTGAAGCCGGCAGCCTGACCCCTCGGCCGGGATCGCCTGCCGGCGGTCCCGGTCGACCAATTCCCTTGTTCGGAGAATGCGGATGTCGATCGAAGACCTGAAGGCGCGCCTGCCCGACTATGCCAAGGACCTGAAGCTCAATCTCGGTTCGCTGGCGACCGAGCCGGCCCTGACCACGCAGCAGCGGGCCGGCACCTTCGTCGCCGCCGCCCTCGCCTCCGGCGACGGTGTGGTGATCCGTGCCATCGTCGCCGAATTCGGCGGCCTCCTCACGCCGGCGGCGCTGACGGCGGCCAAGAGCGCCGCTGCGATCATGGGCATGAACAATGTCTACTACCGCTTCACCCACCTCGTCGGCGGCGAGTACCCGCAGACGCCGGCAAAGCTGCGCATGCATGTCATCGGGCGACCGGGCGTGGAAAAGGCGGATTTCGAGCTCTGGTGTCTCGCCGTTTCGGCGGTCCATGGCTGCGGCACCTGCATGGTCAGCCACGAGCACGCGGTGCGCGAGGCGGGGCTGACACAGGAACAGGTACAGAGCGCGGTGCGCATCGCCGCCGTGGTCCATGCGGTGGCCCGCACGATCGCAGCCGAACACGCGCTCACGGGCATGGCGCTGGACGACGCCGCGTAGCCGGGCGGGTCCGACCGGGGGGGGCGTCGGTTACGCGTCGTTAGCAGCCACGGTGCGAGAGTGAGCGGGCCGCTGGAGAGACGCCGATGCCGCCCCCTTCGTCCCTGGTCGAATCCCTTTGCGACGACGACGCCGAGGCCCGGCATGCACGCCAGCGGCTGCTCGCGTTCGCCTTCGCCGCCGCCGACATGCTCCTCGAGGTGACGCCGGAAGGGGTGATCCGGTTCGCCGAGGGCATGTTCAAGAGCCATTTCGGAGCCTCGCCGGAGCACTTCGTCGGCCGGCCGCTGGCGACGCTGATCGCGCCCGAAGACCATGCCGCGCTCGCCGCCACCCTCGGGCTGGTGCTGATCCGCGGCCGATTACCGGCCCAGGCATTCCGACTCGATGACGGCGCCCGCACGCCCTGCGCGCTCTCGGCGATCACCATCGCCGGCGCGACGCCCCGGCTCTGTGTCACGCTCGGGCCCCTGCCAGCGCGCCCGGCCGCCGGCGTTCAGGAAACGGACGCCCAGGATGCGAACGGATTCGGCCGGCTGGCGGAGGCGCGCGCGCGCGCCGGCGGTGGCACGCTCGGCCTCCTGGAGGTCAAGGGCTGGGCCGAGGCCGCAGCCCTTCTGCCGGCCGATGCGCGGCGCCGGCTCCAGGGCGAGGTGACCCAGGGGCTGCAGGCCCGGCTCGGCGCATCGGCCACGCTCGGAGAGCTCGAATCGGGGCAATATGGTGTGCTCGGTGGCGCCGAACTCGACCTGCCGGAGTTGCGCAACGCCCTCGAGGCGGTCCTGCGCGAGACCCATGACGGCGCGGCGCTGACGGTGGATGGCACCATGCTGCCGCTCGCGGCGAAGGGGCTGACCCAGGCGCAGGCGACGCGGGCACTGCGCCATGCGCTGGTGAGCTTCGCCCAAAGCGGGCGGGCCGGGCTGGAGCAGGAGGGCTTCGTCAACGGACTGACCGGGTGGATCAAGCGGGTTCAGGCGCGTGGCTCGGGGTTGCGCGGCGCCATCGCCAGCGGCCATTTCAACCTGCTGTTCCAACCCATCGTTCGCCTCGCGGACCGCAGACTGGCCCATTACGAGGCGCTGGTCCGCCCCATCCCGACGCCGAGCCAGCGCAGTTCCGATTCGCAGGAATTCGTCACCTGCGTCGAGGCGATCGGCCTCGCCGAGGAATTCGACCTGGCCGTCCTCGATCGTGCGCTGCGGACCCTGACCGCCACCCCGCCCGCCGCGATCGCGGTCAATGTCTCCGCGCTGTCGATGCAGTCGGCCAGCTTCCGGACGGCAATGCTCAAGCGGATCATGGCCGATCGCGCGCCGCGCCGCCGCCTGCTCGTGGAACTGACCGAGACCGCCGAGATCGAGGATGTCGCAGCCGCGGCATCCTTCATCGGCGAACTGCGAACCGCGGGCGTCGCCGTCTGCATCGACGATTTCGGCGCCGGGGCCGCCGGATTCCGCTATCTTCGGGATTTCCGCGTCGACGGCGTCAAGATCGACGGCAGCTACGTCCAGGGGGCGGGCAAGGGTGGGCGGGCGCGCGACCTCGTCGCCGCCATGGTGGCATTGGCGGGCTCGGTCAGCGCCACCGTCATCGCTGAAACTATCGAGACCGAGGAGCAGGCGGAGCTGATGCTCTCCCTCGGCGTCGACGAAGGCCAGGGCTGGCTGTTCGGCCGCCCCGGCGTGCTGCCGGGCGGCCTCGCCTGAGCCTGCTGCGCGCCCGCTCGCCTGCTACCAGCTCATCGTCACCAGATAGGTGAATGGCGGCACATAGGCCTGCAGCATCACCAGCACCCCGACCAGGGCGGCCAGCGCCAGACTGTGCACGAAGACATAGCGCAGGATATCGCCCTCGTGGCCATACCACCGCGTCGCAGTGGTGGCGACGACGATACTCTGCGCGTCGATCATCTTGCCCATCACCCCGCCGGAACTGTTGGCCGCCGCCATCAGCAGCGGGTTCAACCCGACCTGCTGGGCGGTGATGCGTTGCAGGCTGCCGAACAGCGCATTCGACGCCGCATCGGTACCGGTGAGCGCGGTGCCGAGCCAGCCCAGCAAGGTGCCGAAGAACGGGTAGAGCACGCCGGTCTGAGCGAAGGCGAGGCCGAGCGTGGCATCGGTGCCGGAATAGCGGGTGACGAACCCAAGCCCGAGCATGCAGACGATGGTGAGCAACGAGAAGCGCACCAGCTTCATCGTTCGCCCGTACATCACCACCATCTGAACGGGCCGGTAGCCCATCGCCAGGCCGCCGATGATGGCGGCGACGAACACGCCGCTGCCGGCGACCGAGAGCCAGTTGAAATTGAACACCGCTGGCTCGCCGGTCGGCTGGACCACCACCGGCGGCACCCGCTGCACCAGCCCGTGCAGCCCGGGAACACGGATCTGCACCAGCGAGAAGCCATCGAGCAGGCGCTTGACCGGCGGAATGCCCCAAAGGAACACGACGGCGGTGAGGATGATCCACGGCAACCAGGCGCGCCAGGCGGTGGCACGGTCGAGTGGAGCCGGGGCTGGGCTCGGCACGCCGCCGGCATCCTCCTGCCAGACGCGCCGCGGCTTCCAGACACGCAGGAACAGGGCGAGCGCGCCCGTCGAGGCCAGGCCGGCGACGATGTCCACCAGCCACGGACCGTGGAAATTCGAAACCAGGAACTGGCATGTGGCGAAGACGCCGCCGGCGACCAGAATTGCCGGCCAGACTTCGATCATGCCGCGAAACCCGGCGAAGGCCCAGACCAGCCAGAACGGCACCAGCAGCGAAAAGAACGGCAATTGCCGCCCGACCATGCCGGAGAGCGCCATCAGGTCCATGCCGGTGACGCCCTGCAGCGTGAAGATCGGCGTGCCCAGGCCGCCGAAGGCGACCGGCGCGGTGTTGGCGATCAGCGACAGCGCCGAGGCGGAGAGCGGCGAAAAGCCGAGACCGATCAGCAGCGCGCCGCTGACCGCGACCGGTGTGCCGCCGCCGGCGGCGCCCTCGAAGAAGGCCCCGAAACAGAAGGCGATGAGCAGCAACTGCAGCCGCCGGTCGCGCGTCAGGCCCGAGATGCTGTCCTGCAGCACCGCGAACTGGCCTTTCTCGATCGTCATCTGGTAGAGAAAAATGACGTTCAGTATGATCCAGCAGATGTTCAGCATGCCGAAGCTGGCGCCATAGCCGGCGGCGCGGGCTGCCATGCCCACGGGCATGCCGAATACGGCGATGGCGACGAACAGCGCGGCGGTCAGGCCCGCCATCGCGGCGTAGTGCGCGCGCATGCGCAAAACCCCGAGCGCCCCGAGCATGACCACGATCGGCAACGACGCGATCGCGGTAGACGCGACGGCATTGCCCAGCGGATTATATCCCTGTGCCCACATGGCAGCCTCCTCCCCATCCCTCCCCGACGCCAAGGCGGGGGGGAACCGTGGCGCGCGTTCTGCGCGCCGATTGGGACCGAGGCTACGCGGGCAGGGACTTCGGCTCAAGCCGTCTCATCGTGGCCGCAGCGCCGCGGCCGCAGCCGGGATCAGCGCGCCAGGGCGGGCGCGCGGGCCGTGTGCGTGTCGGCCGTCGCCAGCGCATAGGCGCCGCGCTCCCCCGGCACGGCGACGAAGCGGTCGCTGACACCGAGCACGGTCTCGGCGCCGCCAAGATAGAGCACCCCGTCCGGCGCGATCTGCCGCGCGATCGCCGCGAGCACGCGGGTCTTGGTCGGCTGATCGAAGTAGATCAGAACGTTGCGGCAGAACACGATATCGAACTGACCGAGCGGACGCAGATCGCCGAGCAGGTTCCATTCGCGGAACTGGACCATCGCCCGCAGCTTCTGATCGATCCGCCAGCCGGCAGGATCCTTGCGAAAATACTTCACGAGCATCTGCATCGGCACGCCGCGCTGCATCTCGAACTGCGAGTAGAGACCCTCCCGGGCGCGGGCGAGCGGCTCGCGCGCGATATCGGTGCCGACGATCTCGATGGCGCGATTGCGCAATTCGGCCAACTCGAGGCTGGTGATCCCGATCGAGTATGCTTCCTGCCCCGACGACGCAGCCGCCGACCAGATGCGCAGCGCCACCCCTGGCGCGCGAGCCGCATGCAGCCGCGGCAGGGCATGGGTGCGCAGATGCGCGAACGGCGTGCCGTCGCGGAAGAACAGCGTCTCGTTTGTCGTCATCGCCTCGACGATCTCGTCGGCGATCTTCTCGCTGGCCGGCGCGCGCAGACGAGCCGCCAGGGCATCGAGGTCGCGCAGCCCGTGCGCCTTCAGAATCGGCGCCAACCGGCTCTGCAGCAGGTAATCCTTGTCGGCCCCGATGACGAGGCCGGAGCGTGTACGCAACAATCCCGCGAAGGTCTCGAGCGTTGTCGGTGTCATGCGCGCACCATCTCAAGCACCTTGGGACCGATCTCGGGGAGCGGCAGAACGGCGTGGCACAGCCCCGCCAGGGCGATGGCACCGGGCATGCCCCAGACGACGCTCGTCGCCTCGTCCTGGGCGATCGCGGCGCCGCCGGCTTCGACGACCTGGCGGGTTCCGGCCAGGCCGTCATGCCCCATGCCGGTGAGCATCACCACGAGCACGCGCCCGTCGCAGGCGGCGGCGGCGCTGCGCAGCATCGGATCCACGGACGGGCGGCAGAAATTCTCTGGCGGATCCCGCGTCAGCTTGGCACGGAGCGTCTCGCCGTTCGCATTGACGAGAAGGTGGTGATCGCCCGGCGCCAGATAAATGTGGCCGGCCTCCAGAACGTCGCCGTCGCGCGCCTCGGTGCACGGCCTGATCCCGAGTTTGTCGATATGCTCAGCGAGAATCTTGGTAAATGTCGGGGGCATGTGCTGGGTGATCACCACCGGCAGCTGGATTGCGGGGCCGAGCCCTTGCACCAGCGCGAACAGCGCCTGCGGCCCACCGGTCGAACTGCCGACGGCCAGCAGCCGGGGCCGGCGCGCGGGACGCGGGCGCAGCGCGGCCGGCGGCGCCGCCTGGGGACGTCGGAGCAAGGCCGGCGCGCCGGAACGACGGCGGCGCAGCCGCGCCAGACCGCGGATCTTGGCCACCAGTTCACGCCGGAAACTGTCGTTGGCGATCTCCGCAGCGCCCGGCTTCGGGATATAGTCGGCGGCGCCGAGGCGCAGCGCGCGCAGCGCGATATCGGCCCCGCGCGTCGTCAGGGTGGAGGCCATGATCACACGCAGCTGCGGATCCGCGCGCAACAGCGCCGGCAGTGCCGCCAACCCGTCCATCACCGGCATCTCGATGTCCAGCACCAGCACATCGAATGGCTGCACGGCGACGGCGCGGCGCACCTCGTCGATCGCCAACTGTCCGTTCGAGACGCGCGCGGCGACGACGATCCCGGGCTCCTGCTCGAGCATGCGCCCGATGGCCCCCCGGATGACGAGGGAATCGTCGCAGAGCATCACCCGGATCGGCGGCTCCGCCTCCGGCGCTGGCCGCTGGAGGGACAGACTCACAGCAGCCCGACCTGCGCGAACTTGCCGAGAAGAATCTCCTCGTTGAACGGCTTCATGATGAACTCCTGAGCGCCGTTCTCGATCGCCTGCTCGATGAAGCTCATCTCCGTCTCGGTGGTGCAGAACAGCACCGTCGGGTTGTCCGGCCCGTACTCCTTGCGCAGGGCCTGGAGAAATTCGAGCCCGTTCATCACCGGCATGTTCCAGTCCAGAAGGATGCAGTCGGGCATGCGCTGGTGGCAGGAATCGAGCGCCTGCTGCCCGTCTGCCGCCTCCTCGACGGCAAAGCCGTGCTCCTCCAGGATCCGCCGTGCCACCTTGCGTACCACACGGCTGTCATCAACCACCAGACAGCTTCGATCACTCATGCCATCGCTCCGCGATACCGGGCCTTGCCGCTTCGTGACGAGCACCTCACGGCCGGTCCGCCGTGATGGCGAGCAGCCGCGCGACATCGAGCACGACCATCAGCCGCTCCTTCAGCCGGTAGATGCCGGCGCTATGCGCCGCCCACACCGGCGGCAGGGTCGGCGGATTGCGCTCGAAGGACGATGCCGGCAGGCTCAGCACTTCGCTCACCTGATCCACCAGCAGGGCGTAGAGTTCACCGCGCTGCTCCGCGACCACCGACATGGGCACGGTTTCGGGCGGCGCCGGCGGCAGACGCAGCCGCTGGCGCAGGTCGATGGCGGTCACGATCCGTCCGCGCAGGTTGAGGCTGCCGGCGATCTCCGGCGGCGCCAGGGGAATGCGGGTGATGCTCTGCTGGCCGAGAATGTCACGCACCGACAGCACCGGCACGCCGCAGAGCTGATCGGCCAGGGTGAGCGTGACGAACACCGCCTCCTCGTCGCCGGCTGCCTCGGGCGGGCGGACGGCGCCACCGGTCGCGTGGTTCGGGCGCTCGAGAACTGCTTGCGTCATCGCCACCACTCCGGTTCAGGCCGCGACCGGCGGCGCCAGGCACTGGCGCAGGCTGGTCAACAGCGCGTCACGTTCGAATTTGACCACATAGTCGGTGAACCCGGCATCGCGTCCGGCCTCCACATCCTCCGCGCCGGCGCGGCCGGAGAGCGCGATGATCGGCAGCGCCGACCATGTACCGCCAGCACGCAGCGTGCGCACGAAGGCGAACCCGTCCATGTCCGGCATCTCGATGTCGGAAACGATGGCCTCGAACCGTTGCCCGGCATCGCGCAGCTTCAGCGCCGCCGCCGCCGAGCCCACCGCGGTGGCACGATAGCCGGCCGCGGTCAGTGTCGGCACCAGAAGCTGGCGGAAGAAGGCGCTGTCCTCGACCACCAGCACGCGGGCCGCAGCCAGCGGCGCGCCCTCTTCGGTGCCGCGGAACCAATCCTCGAACGCCTGCGTGAGCCAGAAGCCGATATCGATGACATCGGTGGCGCGCCCCGCGACCACAGCGGTGCCGAGCACACCGGGGCGGGTGGCCGAGAGCTGGATCGAGAGCTCGGCATCGACGACATCGACGATCTCGTCGACCATCAGCCCCATGGCGCGGCCGCGATCGCTGAACACCAGCACCGACTGGCGCTCGGATTCGCTGGCACCGCCATCCATCGCCACCAACGGCATCAGCTTGCCGCGATACTGTGTCACCAGCCCGCCCGAGGCCAGTTCGATACGTTCGCGCGGGATGTCCTCGAGACGTGCGACGAGGCCGAGCGGTACCGCTTTGGGCTCGCTGCTGCCAGCGCGGAACAGCAGCATCGCCGTCTTCTCGCCCGAGCTCGCCGCCTCGACGGAGGCGGCGGCGATCTGACGGCTCTCGCCGACGGCGCCGATACCGGCGGCGCGGGCGATGCCGTTGGGATCGAGGATCATGATCACCGACCCGTCACCGAGGATCGTGTTGCCTGAGAACAGCGTGAGATGGCGCAGGATCGGCGCCACCGGCTTGACCACGATCTCCTCGGTATCGAAGACGCGATCGACGATGATGCCCAGCGTGTTGGCGCCGACCTGGACGACGACGATGTAGCGCGGCGTCTCCGTGCTCACGTTCGCCGCGTCCCCGCTCAGGCGCAGCAGATCGTTGAGCGCGACCAGCGGCAGCAGCCGGTCGCGCAGGCGCAGCACCGGCGTTTCGTTGATCCGCTCGATCGCTGGCTGACCGTCCGCGGCCCCGGCCTTGGCGTGGACCAGCTCGACCACGCTGATCTGCGGAATGGCGAAGCGCTCGCCCCCGGACTGCACGATCAGCGCCGAGACGATCGCCAGCGTGAGCGGGATCTTGATGGTGAAGGTGGTGCCCTGGCCGGCGACACTCTTCAGCTCGATGGTGCCGCCGATGCGCTCGATGTTGGTCTTGACCACGTCCATGCCGACGCCACGGCCCGAGACCGCCGTGACCACACTCGCGGTCGAGAAGCCGGCATGGAAGATGAACCGCTGCACTTCGTTCTCGGACATCGCCGCGAGATCCGCCTCGCTGGCCAGTCCCTGCTTGAGGATTTTCGCGCGGATGCGATCGAGCGGCAGGCCGCGGCCATCGTCGGCGATCTCGATGATGATGTGGCCGCCCTCGTGGAAGGCGTTCAGCGTGATACGGCCGGTCTCCGGCTTGCCCGCGGCGAGGCGCTCGGCCGGGGTCTCCAGCCCGTGATCGCCGGAGTTGCGCACCATGTGGGTGAGCGGATCCTTGATCAGCTCCAGCACCTGGCGGTCCAGCTCGGTGTCCGCGCCGATCATCACCAGCTCGATCTTCTTGGCCAGTTCGTGGGACAGGTCGCGCACCAGGCGCGGCAGCTTGTTCCACGCGTTGCTGATCGGCTGCATCCGCGTCTTCATCACCCCTTCCTGCAGGTCCGAGGTGATGTGCGACAGGCGCTGCAGCGGCACGGCGAGCGCGGCATTCTCCTGCGAGCGCGCGAGCTGAAGGAGCTGGTTGCGCGTCAGCACCAGTTCGCTCACCAGGGTCATGAGATGTTCGAGGACGTCGACGCCGACACGGATGGTCTGCCCGGCGACGGCCGGCTCGGCGGCCTCCGCCGCGGGCGCAGCGGAGGAGGCGGCCGGGGGCGCGGCCGGGGACGGACCAGCAGACGCAGGCGACGCCGGCTTCGCGCTCTCCGCCACCGCGGGCGGCGGTTCGGGCGCCGCCGGTGGCTCGGGCGCGGCGGCGAGCGGGGCATGGGCGTGCCCCGCGGCAGCCTCGTTGAGGGCCGCG
>JAJZFF010000550.1 GCA_021805485.1 Pseudomonadota bacterium | reverse complement strand
CTCGGTGTAGCCAAGCTCGATGCGCGGGGCGATCTGGCGGAACAGGTCGGGCGCCAGGACGACATAGCCTTCCTCGGCCCAGAGATCGGCCATCGCGCGGATATGCGCGTTGACGCCGAATATCTCCTGCAGCAGCACGATCGCCGGACCGCTGCCGGCGCGGGGCAGGGCGCAATAGGCGTCGAACCGGCTGCCGTCCGCTGCGGCGATCTCGATCTGCGAACCCATCGTCTCACTCTCCTATCGAAGCTCGATGCGGAGAATTGTCGACGACGGCGGGGGCGGCGGCAAGCCGGGATGGGGCGCTTGCGCGCCGAGACATCGCCGACGTGCGGCGTCGCCGATCAGGCCTGATCGAGAAAGTTTCCCGCTACCGAGGCGCGCGCGACGAGGGCGCGCAGTGCCGGGTTCTGGTCGCTGTCCTCGGCGATGAGCGTTTCCATGGGCGCGAAATATTCGTGCGGCTGCGGTACCTGGCTGCTGACAAAGCCCTGATAATGCGTCTTTTTAAGCCCGTAGAGCACGCGCACGTCACGCACCGGCAGAATGAGCGGGATCACCGGTTCCTGGCGCAGCACGCCACTGGCCTTCCAGCGCGGCGTGGGGTCGCCTGGCATCACCGGCGTCAGCAGCCACGGCACCGGGCAGACCGCCAGCAGCGAATGCGTACTGGGGGCGAAGCGGGAGCGCTTGTCGAGCAGGTTCTGCAACGAGCCACAGGCCTCGATTGCAAAGATATCCACAAAAGCTTCCTCAGGCGTGCCGCCGAAATTGAGCCACAGCCCGTCGGGCAGGGTGCGAAGCCGGTTGCTGCCGGGCACCTTCAGGAAGGGGAAGCAGCGCGCGGTCACGTCGCTCGGCCGCCCGCGCATCCAGGTGTCAGCGCCGTTGCCGCGCTCCTTCAAACCCGGCGGACGTTGGGGCCATTTCTGCAACCGGGCGCGAATGAGTGCGTCCAGGGATAGAAATTCGCGCATCGTCGCTGTTCCCTCTCGATTGCCTGCCGGATGGCATTCAATGGTGGGCACTTCTTAACAGCTCATGCGTGCGTTAGGAAGCAGAAAATTAACCGTAGGTAGCAGACGATACGACAAACACTCGCGACGGCGTGGAAGCTCGCCGGCCGCCACAATGTTCGCTCGTCCCAGCTTCACCCTCTCGAACCGTTCGACTCAGCGCAATGGGCTCGTGATTTGCGGTTGGATCGCGAGTCTTTAGAATCACTTGGCTAGACTTCTTGATGCTACTTTTCAACAGGCTGTGGATAACGATATCCACAGGCTCGTCCCGCAGCCCGTTGCAGCCAATCGGACCGCGATGAGGCGCCCTGCGCCAGACGCAGAGGCCTGCACGCCACAAGACCAGTGGCCTGATGCCAGCACCCGCTTCAGGCGGTTGGCGCCTGGCTCTGCTCTCTGGCCCTGCGCTAATGAAAATGCCGCGGGCGCGGCAATTCGTCCGCTCGCGCCATCGCCTTGCCGGCGAGGCCGTGCAGGGCGGCGTTGCGGTCGTGCAGATGCTCGGCGATGACATGCACGATGCCTTCCTCCGAGCGCTGCACCCGTCCCGCCACATCCAGAAGCCGCGCGGCGACGATGGCGCGGCGGCAACGCTCCACCAGCGTCGGCCAGACGACGATGTTGGCTACGCCGCTCTCGTCCTCGATGGTCAGGAACACCACCCCCGCGGCGCTGCCCGGGCGCTGGCGCACCAGCACCAGCCCGGCGACGCGCAGGGCGGTGCCGTGCGGCGCCTGCATCACCTCGGCGCAGCTGCGCACGCCTTCACGCGCCAGCTCCGCGCGCAGGAAGCGCATCGGGTGGGACTTCAGCGACAGGCCCTGCGTCCGGTAATCGGCGAGCACGTGCTCGGCCAGCTTCATCTCCGGCAGCCGCGCCGGGCGCACCGCCTCGGGCAGGGCGGCGAAGAGCGGCAGCGCGGCCTGGCCGCTGAGGCCGCGCACCTGCCACAGCGCGGCGCGGCGATCGAGCCCGAGGCTGCGCATCGCGTCCGCTTCCGCCAGCGCCTCCAGCGCCGCGCGCGGGAGGCCGTGGTTGACCAAGGTGGCGGCAGCGAGCGCGGCGAAATTCGCGAAGCCGTTGCCGCGCGCAGCGCAGAGCCGCGCCGCCCAGTCCGCGCGGAAGCCGTCGAGCAGGCGCAGGCCGAGCCGCAACGCGCCGGCTTCCAGCGTGCAGTCCCACGCGCTGGCATTGACATCGACGCCGCGTACCCCCGCGCCGTGCGCGCGCGCATCGCGCACGATCTGCGCCGGTGCATAGAATCCCATCGGCTGCGAATTCAGCAGCGCGCAGGCGAAGGCCGCGGGATGGTGGCATTTCAGCCACGCCGAGACATACACGAGATGCGCGAAGCTCGCCGCGTGGCTCTCGGGAAATCCATAGGTGCCGAAGCCCTCGATCTGGCGGAAGCAGCGCTCGGCGAAGTCGCGCGGATAGCCCCGCGCCACCATGCCTTCGATCATTTTCACCGCGAAGGTGTGGATGGTGCCGACATGGCGGAACGTCGCCATCGCCCGGCGCAGCCGGTTCGCCTCCTCCGGCGTGAAGCGCGCCGCCACCATGGCGATGCGCATCGCCTGCTCCTGGAACAGCGGCACGCCGAGGGTGCGGCCGAGCACGCGGACGAGCTCGTCCGGCGGTCCGTGCTCGGGTGCGGGCGAAGCGAACGCCACCGCCTCCTTGCCCTGGCGGCGGCGCAGATAGGGATGCACCATGTCGCCCTGGATCGGTCCGGGGCGGACGATCGCGACCTCGATGACGAGATCGTAGAATTCGCGCGGCCGCAGGCGCGGCAGCATGTTCATCTGCGCCCGGCTCTCGACCTGAAAGACGCCGACGCTGTCGCCGCGCGAGAGCATGGCATAGACGGCGCCATCCTCGCGCGGCACCGCGGCGAGATCGTCGAGGCCGATCAGCGCGAACGCCTTGCGGATGCAGGTGAGCATGCCGAGCGCCAGCACGTCGACCTTCATCAGCCCGAGCGCGTCGATATCGTCCTTGTCCCACTCGATGAAGCTGCGCTCCGCCATCGCCGCCGGGCCGATCGGCACGGTCTCGTCGAGCCGGCCGCGGGTGAGCACGAAGCCGCCGACATGCTGGGAGAGATGGCGCGGAAATCCGACCAGCTCGCGCGCCAGCGCGACGGCGTGGCGCACCGGCACGCTGCCAGGGTCGAGCCCGACCTCACGCACGCGCGCATCGGGCCATAATTCATCCCCCGCGTGCCAGGACTGCGTGGCCAGCGCCGCGGTCGCGTCCTCGGCCAGGCCGAAGACTTTTCCCACCTCGCGGATGGCGAGTTTCGGCCGGTAATGGATCACGGTGGCGGCGATGCCGGCGCGATGGCGGCCGTAGCGGCGATAGATGTACTGGATCACCTCCTCGCGCCGCTCATGCTCGAAATCGACGTCGATATCCGGCGGCTCGCGCCGTTCGGCGGAGACGAAGCGCTCGAACAGCAGGTCGATCTCGGTCGGATCGACGGCGGTGATGCCGAGGCAGTAGCACAGCACCGAATTCGCCGCCGAGCCGCGCCCCTGGCAGAGAATGCCAGCCCCGCGCGCGAAGGCCACGATGTCGTGCACGGTGAGGAAATAGCGCGCGTAGTTCAGCGCGGCGACGACGCGCAGTTCCTTGGCCAGGGTTTCGCGCACGGCCGCGGGCATACCGTGCGGAAAGCGCCGCGCGGCGCCTTGCCAGGCGAGATCAGCGAGATGCGCATCCGGCGTGCGGCCGGGCGGCACCGGCTCGTCGGGATATTCGTAGGTGAGATCATCGAGCGAGAAGCGGCAGCGGCCGAGAATCTCGGTCGTCCGGGCCAGCGCCG
>JAJZFF010000149.1 GCA_021805485.1 Pseudomonadota bacterium | reverse complement strand
CGATACCCGTGGATTCGCGCCTCCCGCGCTGCCGGGCACCGAGCAGAGCGCCTATTTCGCCGGCGCCAATCGCAACAAACGGTCCGTGACGCTCGATATCGCGAAGCCCGAGGGCCAGAAACTGGCGCGCGCGCTGATCGCGAAGAGCGATATCCTGGTCGAGAACTTCAAGGTCGGCACGCTGCCGCGCTACGGCCTCGGCTATAACGATCTCAGGGCCGACAATCCGGGGCTGATCTATTGCTCGATCACCGGATTCGGCCAGACCGGCCCCTATGCGTCCCGCCCCGGCTACGACAGCCTGATCCAGGCCATGGGTGGCATCATGTCGCTTACCGGCGTGCCGGATGGCCAGCCGATGAAGGTGGGCGTGCCGGTCGCCGACCTTTTTGCCGGGCTCTACGGCGCGATCGGCGTGCTCGCCGCGCTGCGCCACCGGGAAATCACCGGGCAGGGCCAGCACATCGATATCGGCATGCTGGACACGCATGTCGCCTGGCTCGCAAATCAGGGCATGAACTACCTCGCCACCGGCAAGAATCCCCCGCGCCTCGGCAATGAGCACCCGAATATCGTTCCCTATCAGGTTTTCGCGACCGAAGACGGCCATATCGTGCTCTCGATCGGTAACGACCCGACCTTCGCGCGTTTCTGCAACGCGTTCGGACTGGAGCACCTGTTGGCTGACGAGCGGTTCGCCACGAATGCCGCCCGCGTCGCCAATCGCGCATTTGTGACCGACACCCTCGCTGCGGTTCTGGCGCGGCATCCGTCCGCCTGGTGGCTGGAACGGCTGGAAGAGCTGAAGATCGGCTGCGGCCCGATCAACACGCTGGAGCAGGTCTTCGCCGATCCGCACGTGATCGCGCGCGGCAACCTGATCGAAATGACCAGAAGCGATGGCGTGCCGGTGAAGCTCGTCGCCAATCCGGTCCGCCTGTCGGAAACGCCGGTGGATTATCGCCTCGCACCTCCCATGTTGGGAGAGCATACCGACGAGGTGCTGACCAACATGCTGGGACTCGACGAACCGGCCCGCGCCGCGCTGCGCCGGGACGGCATCATCTGAAGGACGGCCGGATCGTGGCGCGGCAGGGTTTCGTTCCCTATCTGCTCGGCAACGATTTCCACCGGCTCGCCTTCGTGGAATTCGGCAACCCGGCCGCGCCGGCCGTGCTCTGCGTGCATGGCCTGACCCGCAACGGGCGCGATTTCGACATTCTCGCGGACAGCCTGGCCGATCGCTATCATGTGATCTGCCCCGACCTGCCGGGCCGCGGACGATCGGAATGGCTGCGCGACGGGGCGCTCTATCAGCCCCCTTCCTACGTCATCGCGCTGGCGCATCTGCTCGCCTGGCTGAACAAGCCGGTTGCCTGGGTCGGCACGTCGCTGGGCGGGATCTGCGGCATGATGGTCGCCGCCGCGGCGCACACGCCGATCACCCGCCTCGTGCTCAACGATATCGGCCCGCATATTCCCGCCGCGGCGCTCGGCCGGATCCGCGACTACATGGGCGAGGCACCCGCTGCCTTTCCCGATCTTGCGGCGCTCGAAGCCCATCTGCGCACCGTGCATGCGCCGTTCGGCCCGCTGACCGATCCGCAATGGGCCGCTCTCGCGCTTCACTCGGCACGGCCCGTCGAGGGCGGCGGGCTCGCGTTGCATTACGATCCCGCGATCGCCGAACCGATCCGCGCCTCGGTGCCCATGGATGCCGATCTCGGCGCGATCTGGACGGCGATCCGCGTGCCGGTGCTTGCCCTTCGCGGCGCCACCAGCGACCTGCTGACCGAAGCGACCCTCGCGCGCATGGAGGAGGATGGCGCCGCCACGCATACCGTGCCGGCATGCGGCCACGCGCCGGCGCTGATGGACGGGCCGACCATCGCGGTGATCCGGCGGTTTCTGGATGGCGCCTGATGCGCTGGCGGACGCGCCTCGACCTCTGGTTCAGGGCGCTGCGCGCGGCCGCGATCGAAGTGATGAGCGGGGAGATGTCGCTCGTCGCCGCCGGTTGCGCCTTTTACGCCACCCTGGCCCTGTTCCCGGCGATGACGGCGCTGATTTCGCTCTACGGCCTCGCATTCAACCCGGTAACGGTCGAACCGCAGCTTCTCTATCTGAAACATCTGATGCCGCCGGCCGCCTTCGCGCTGATCGGCGGGCGGATCCAGCAACTGGTTTCCGGCGGCAAGACGACGCTCGGCATCGGCCTCGTCATCTCGCTGGGCTTCACGCTCTATTCCTCGGCTTCCGGCATCAAGTCGCTGATCTACGCGCTGAACGTGATCCACAAGCGGCAGGAAACGCGCGGCTTCTTCGAGTTTCAGGCGGTGACCCTGGCGATGACGCTGATTGCCATGCTCGGCGCCGTCATCGCCATCGCCGTGCTGGTCGGCATGCCACTGGTGCTTGCCTTCCTGGGCCTTGCCAAGGCGCCGGCGGTGCTGACGGTGCTGCCCGGATTCGCCCTGCTGATCGGGTCGATGGGTCTGGCGCTCGGCCTGCTCTACCGATTCGGGCCGGCCTTCGGGCGCGATGCGGGGCACCCGGTCGTACCCGGCGCGCTGGTCGCGATACTGGTCTGGCTCGTCGTGTCCTATGGCTTTGCGGTCTATGTTGGCCAATTCGCGGCCTATAGCCGCACCTACGGGCCCCTGGCGACGATCATCGGTCTGATGATGTGGTTCTATCTGAGCGCCTATGCCGTGCTGTTCGGGGCGCTGTTCAACGCCACGCTCGACCGCGCGTCTGTGGCATTCCGGCCATAGTTGGAAAACTTGCCGCGCTACCATACGGGAAACACTGCATCAGCGTTGTCGGCCAGCCACATAGGGTCTATGCGGTTAACATTGGACAAAACTTCTGATGTGTGGGGCGCTGCCGTGCACCGATTCCAGGCGGTATTCCGGGTTTCGGGCGAGAGGATCGTGATGATGCGCCGCCGCGGTGGCGCATGACCCGGAAGCCCGTCCGCCGATCCGCCGAACTGCCGACCGAGGCTGTGCTGCGCGAGTTCATCGCCGAAGCTGGAACCCGGCTGCGCAAGGGCGACATTGCCCGCGCCTTCGGCCTCGGCCCCGACCAGAAACCGGCGCTGCGGGCGATGCTGCGGAATCTCGAACGCGATGGCATGCTGGTCCGCGCCGGCGGGCGGCAGGTGCGCGCGGCCGAGGCGCTGCCGGAACGCTGCGTCGTCGAGATCACCGGCACCGATCGTGACGGCGACCCGCTTGCCCGGCCGGTCGGCTGGGACCGGCAGGGCAAGCCGCCGATCATCTTCATGCTGCCCGAAAAGCGCGGCCACGCTGCGCTCGCGCCCGGCGCGCGGGTGCTGGCCCGGCTGCGACGGATCGACGACGACCGTTACGAAGGCCGCACGGTCCGGCGGCTCGACGAGGAGCCGGCCAGCATCATCGGCGTGTTCCGCGCCGAGGGAGAGGGCGGCTGGATCGAGCCGGTGGACCGCAAGAGCCGCGCCGAATGGAAGGTGCCGCCGGGCGAAACCGCCGGTGCCGAAAGCGGCGACGTGGTGCGCGCCATGCCCTTGCCGGCCTTCGGCTACGGGCCGAAGCCGGCGCGGATCGCCGAGCATCTCGGCCGGATGGGCGATGCGCGCTCGATCAGCCTGATCGCCATCGCGGCACTGGGGATTCCGGCCGACTTCCCGGAGACCGCGATCGACGAGGCGAAGCGCGCCCGCGGCGTCCGCCCCGGCCGGCGGACCGATCTGCGCGAAGTGCCGCTGGTGACGATCGACGGCGCCGATGCGCGCGACTTCGATGACGCCGTCTTCGCCGAACCCGCTGGGCCGGGGCATCGCATCGTCGTCGCCATCGCCGAT
>JAJZFF010000122.1 GCA_021805485.1 Pseudomonadota bacterium | reverse complement strand
TAGCCGACGGCGGGGAAGCCGAGGACGAGATGCGCCTGGTCGAGATCGCGCAGCTCGCGGTATTCGCCGCCGGCATAATCCGCCGGCAGCGGCTCGGCGCGGGTGGCGGCCGGCAGGTCGGCGAAGTGCTTCGCCACGAGATCGACCACGCGGGCGTGTTCGAGATTGCCGGAGGCGGCGATGACGAGGTTCTCCGGCGTGTAGTGCGCCTTCATGTAGCGGCGCAGCGCGTCCGGCCCGATGGCGCGGATGATCTCCTCGGTGCCGAGGGTGGGCCAGCCCATCGGCTGGTCGGGATAGGCGGCGAGCTGGAAATGGTCGAACACGATATCGTCCGGCGTGTCGTTCGCCTGGCCGATCTCTTGCAGGATGACGCCGCGCTCGCGCTCGAATTCCGCCGGATCGAAGGTGGAATGGCAGAGGATGTCGCCGATGATGTCGATGCCGAGGGAGAGATCCTCCTTCAGCAGCTTGACGTAATAGGCGGTCTGCTCGCGCGAGGTGTAGGCGTTGATGTGGCCGCCGACATCCTCGATCGCCTCGGCGATGGCGGCGGCACTCCGGCGCTCGGTGCCCTTGAAGGCCATGTGTTCGAGGAAATGCGAGACGCCGTTTTCCGCCGCCGTCTCGTGGCGGGTGCCGACGCCGGCATAGGCGCCGAAGGAGACGGTCTCCACCCGGTCCATCCGTTCGGTCAGGATGGTCAGGCCGGAGTCGAGTTTCGTCACCTGCACTGTGTCACTCATGCATCGTTCCTGTGCGCGAAATGGCGGACCAGGGTCTCGACCTCGCCGAGGCTGTTGCCCGCGCGTACGAAATGTTCCTGACGGTCATATAGGTCGTCGAGCCGCGGCGGCAGCCCCGGGCGAATGCCGATCGCGCGATGCATCGCCGCCGGGAACTTGGCGGGATGCGCGGTCGCCGCGGCGATGACCGGCACGCCGACCGGGGCGGCGGCGCGGGCGGCGGCGATGCCGATCGCGGTGTGCGGGTCGGCGATGTAGCCTGACTCGGCGCGGATGCGGGCGATTTCGGCAAGGGTCGCCGCATCGTCGAGGGCGAGGCCGGCGAAGTCGCGCCGGACCGACTGCCAGACCTCGCGGGAGACCTTCATCGTGCCGCTGGCGCGGAAATCGACCATGGTGCGGGCGGTCTCCGGCGCATCCCTGCCCAGCGCCTCGAACAGGAGGCGCTCGAAATTCGAGCTGACCTGGATGTCCATCGAGGGGGAGACGGTTTCGACCACGCCGGCGGTGCGCATGTCGTTGGCGGCGAGGAAGCGGGCGAGGATGTCGTTCGCGTTGCTGCCGACGATGAAGCGCTCGATCGGCAGGCCCATCTGGCGCGCCGCCCAGGCGGCGAGGATGTTGCCGAAATTGCCGGTCGGCACCGCGACGGCGACCGGGCGGTCCGGCGCGCCGAGGGCGAGGGCGGCGGCGGCGAAATAGGGGATCTGGCCGGCGATGCGCGCCCAGTTGATCGAGTTGACCGCCGACAGGCGCAGCTCGGTGCGGAAGGGCGCATCGGCGAACATCGCCTTGACCAGGTCCTGGCAGTCGTCGAACGTGCCGGAGAGGGCGATGTTGAGGACGTTGCGGGCCTTGACCGTGGTCATCTGCCGGCGCTGGACCTCGGAGGTGCGGCCTTCGGGGTGGAGGATGGCGATGTCGACCCGCAGGCGGTCGCGGCAGGCCTCGATCGCGGCGGAGCCGGTATCGCCCGAGGTGGCGCCCACGATCGTCACCCGCTCGTCGCGGGCGGACAGGACATGGTCGAACAGGCGGCCGGCGACCTGGAGGGCGAGATCCTTGAAGGCGAGGGTCGGGCCGTGGAACAGTTCCAGCACGAAGAGCGAGGGTTCGAGCTGGACCAGCGGGACGACCGCCGCATGGTCGAACCCGCGATAGGACGCGCGGGTGATGGCTTGCAGATCGTCGAAGCCGATGGCGCCGCCGGTCATGAACGGGGCCATGACGCGGGCGGCGAGCTCGGCATAGGGCAGGCCGCGCAGCGCGCGCCATTCCGCCGGCGAGAAGACCGGCCAGGTCTCGGGCACGAACAGCCCGCCATCCTCGGCCAGCCCGGCCAGCAGGACATCGTCGAATTCACGGGACGGGGCCGCACCGCGGGTGGAGACGTAGCGCATCGGCAGGTCGTTCCTGGAAAGGCGTCAGCGTGCGGCGCCGCGCGCGGCGGCGCCGCTGCGGATCAGGCGTTGGCGATCGTCTCGCCGTCGTCCTGGGCGCGGCGGGCCTGCCAGAGGCCGACGAAATCCACCGGGCCGAGCATCACCGGCGGGAAGCCGCCATCGCGGGTGACATCGGCGAGGATGTTGCGGGCGAAGGGGAACAGCAGGCGCGGGCATTCGACGAGCAGCACGGGCTCGATCTGGTTGTCCGGAATGCCGGTCAGGGTGAACACGCCGGCATAGGACAGATCGGCGATGAACACGGTGAGGTCCTTGCCGCCCTCGGCGCCGTTGCCGCTTTCGGCCGGGGCCGGATGGGTCGCTTCCGCGCGGGTGGTCAGCGTCACCTCGTAGACATGGGCGTCGTCCTGCAGGCGCTGGACCTGAACGTCGAGGTTGATGTTCACGGTCGGAGCCTGGCGGAGGAGCGTATAGATCGCCGGCGCACCGGGAACCTCGAAGGACAGGTCCTTCGTGTACTGGATGTTGAGCGTGAGCGGCGCGATCTGCGTTTCGGACATTGGTGGTGGCTCCATTTGACTGATGGCCCGCCTAGCACAGGGGCGCGTTTGGTGCCAGCATGACGCGACAAGGAGCTTGCGCCATGACCAGGAGCGTGTTCATCGACGGCGAGGCCGGAACGACCGGCCTGCAGATAGTGGAGCGGCTGCGGCGGATGCCCGGCGTGGCGTTGCGCAGCCTCGACCCGGCGATGCGCAAGGACCCTTCCGCGCGCCGCGCGATGATGGAATCCGTGGACCTCGTGGTGCTCTGCCTGCCGGATGCGGCCGCGCGCGAGGCCGCCGCCATGGTGGAGGGAATGGGCAGCGCCGCCCCGCGCCTGCTGGACGCCAGCACGGCGCACCGGACCGCGCCCGGCTGGACCTACGGGTTCGCCGAACTGGCGCCGGGACAGGCGGCCGCCATCGCCGCGGCGCCGCGCGTCGCCAATCCGGGCTGCTACGCCACCGGCGCCATCGCCCTGCTGCGGCCGCTGGTCGATGCCGGATTGCTGCCGGAGGATCATCCGGTCGCGATCAACGCGGTGTCGGGATATTCGGGGGGCGGCAAGGCGATGATCGCCGATCACGAGAGCGCCGGCGGACCGCCCTTCGAGCTCTACGCGCTGTCGCTCAACCACAAGCACCTGCCGGAGATCGTCGCCCATGCCGGGCTGGCGCGGCGGCCGATCTTCGTCCCTTCGGTCGGGCATTTCCGCCAGGGCATGCTGGTCTCGATTCCGCTGCATCTCGACACCCTGCCCGGCCGGCCGACCGCGCGCGAGATCGGCTCGGCGCTGATGGACCGGTATGACGGCGGCGGGCAGGTGGTGGTCCGCAAGACGCCCTGCGAGCAGCGGCTGGAGGCGGCGGCGGCCGAAGGTTCGGACCTGATGGAGCTGTTCGTGTTCGAAAACGAGGCCGAAAGCCAGGCGGTGCTGGTGGCTAGGCTCGACAACCTGGGCAAGGGCGCCTCGGGCGCGGCGGTGCAGAATATCGGACTGATGCTCGGGCTGAACGCGAACCGGGAGGTCCGCGCCGCGGCGCACGCCTGATCTTGACCCGCCGCACGGCGCCGCCCACGATGGGCGCCGAGAGGAGGGCAAACCGATGCGCCTTTTCATCGCCCTCGATCTGCCCTGGGAGATCCGGCAGACCCT
>JAJZFF010000665.1 GCA_021805485.1 Pseudomonadota bacterium | reverse complement strand
GGCAGCCTGACCCAGGCGATTCAATCCTATGCCGGCTCCGGCGCGTCCGGCCTCGCCGCCACAGCCTCGTCCCTCGCCTGACCACGGCGCCGCGCCCAAAACGAGCGGCGGCGCGGCGGCCGGTCACGACCGTCGTCGCTTTGGGCAGGCGGAATGGGCGCGTCAGTGCCCCATCCCGCCCCCCATGCCGCCGCCACGCCCGGCGCCGGAGCCCATTCCTGGCCCCATGCCGCCGCCCTGGCCAGGGCTGGGCTTCATGTCCGGCAGCCGAACGCCCCGCTCGCGGGCGCGTTCCTGCATCTGCTTATGGTGCTCGGCGCGGATCCGGTTGCGCTCCTCCGCCGTGCGGGCCGAGCGCAGGCGCTCGCGATAGGCGCCCAGTTCCTCGCGGCTCATCAACTGGCTGCCATAGACCGTGGGCTGCCCCCACGCCGTCCCGGCCAGCGGCGCCAGGGTCAACGCGCCCGCCCATCCGAGCAGACCGCGCCGGCTCAGCCGCATCGCGTTCGCCTCCATCGCACCCTCCTTGCTGTTCGCGCAGAGGATCGTGCCGTCTCCGATCCGTGCTGGCATTGATCCGGATCAAGAACAACAACGCGGGACCCAGGCTTGCTCCCTGGTCATGGCCCGGCTACTCAGCCCGCCATGACCATGCGGCGATGCCTGATCGGCCTGACCCTCGATGCCGAGACCCCCGGGGGCTATTCGCAATATGACTGGTACGCGCTGCGGGCGAACTATGTCGGCGCCATCGAGGAAGCCGGCGGCATCGCCGTCGGGCTGCCACACAGTGCCGCGCTGGCCGCCGATCTGCTCGACCGCATCGATGGTCTGGTGGTGACCGGCGGCGCCTTCGATATCGACCCCGGCCTCTACGGGGCCGCCGAGCGCCACCTCACCGTGACCCTCAAGGAGGGGCGGACCGCCGCAGAGCTCGCTTTGCTCACCGGCGCGCTCGAGCGCGGCATGCCGGTGCTGGGCATTTGCGGCGGCGCCCAGCTTCTCGCCGTCGCCCTCGGCGGCACGCTGGTCCAGCACATTCCCGACGAGATCCCCGGCGCTCTGGAGCATGAGCAGCCCAACCCGCGGCACCAGCCGGGCCACGCCATCACCATCCGACCGGGCACGCGGCTGGCCGCGATCGTCGGAGCCGAGCGCATGGCCGTGAATTCAGCCCATCACCAGGCGGTGCGCGACCCAGGCCCGCGCGCGGTCGCCAACGCCGTGGCACCGGACGGCGTGATCGAGGGAATCGAAGATCCGGCGGCCGGCTTCTGCATCGGCGTACAATGGCACCCGGAGTTCGGCATCGATCCGGGCGACGCCCGCCTCTTCCAGGCCTTCCTCGCCGCCTGCCGGCCATGACCGAGGCACCGCCCGGCCAACGCGCCGACGGGGAGCGCATCGCGAAGTGGCTGGCCCGCGCCGGCGTCGCCTCCCGCCGCGATGCCGAGACGATGATCGCCGCCGGGCGGGTGCGGCTGAACAACGCGCCGGTCACCCACCCGGCCACCTTCGTCGGCGCCGGCGATATCGTGCTGGTGGACGGCAACGCCGTGGCCGCGCCGATGCGCACCCGTCTCTTCCGCTACCACAAGCCGGCCGGCCTGGTGACGACCCACAAGGACCCGGAGGGGCGCCCGACCGTCTTCGAGAAGCTCCCCGCCGTGCTCGGGCGGGTGATCAGCATCGGCCGGCTCGATCTCTCCAGCGAAGGGCTGCTGCTGCTGACCAATGACGGCGCACTCGCCCGGCGGCTCGAATTGCCATCCACCGGCTGGGTCCGTCGCTATCGCGTGCGCGTGCACGGAACCGTCGAGCCCGCGGCGCTGGCCGCGCTGGCGCGGGGCATCACCGTCGACGGGGTTCGCTACGGTCCGATCGAGGCCGGGCTCGATTCCCGCAAGGGCGAGAATGCCTGGCTCACGGTGGCGCTGCGCGAAGGGCGCAACCGCGAGGTTCGACGGGTGATGACGCATCTCGGGCTGAAGGTCAGCCGGCTGATCCGGATCAGTTACGGCCCGTTCCAGCTGGGCACGCTGCCGCGGGGCGCGGTGGATGAAGTACCGGCGAAGGTGCTGCGCGAGCAGCTTCCCAAGCCGGCCTGATCAGGTGATGCGGATCATCGCCGGCGCCTGGCGCGGCCGGCGCCTGCACGCGCCGCCCGGCGCCGCCACCCGACCGACCGCCGATCGCGTCCGCCAGGCGATGTTCGACATGCTGATGCACGCACCGTGGGGTGGAGCGGAGCGCTTGGCCGGCGCGGCGGTGCTGGATGCCTTTGCCGGGACCGGCGCGCTCGGGCTGGAGGCGCTGTCCCGCGGGGCCGGCAGTGCCGTCTTTCTCGAGCCCGACCCGGTTGCCCGCGCCGCGATCGCCCGCAACATCGCGGCCTGCGACGCCGGCGCGAGGGCGCGCGTGCTCAGCGCCTCCGCACTCGCCCCGCCACCCGGAGCCCCCTGCGCCCTGGTGTTCCTCGATCCGCCCTACGGGCAGGCAATGCTCATTCCCGCGCTGGCGGCCCTGGCGGGAGCCGGCTGGCTGGCCCCGGGGGCGCTGGTGGTGGCCGAGAGCGCCCGCGCCGAGCCGCGACCGCCGTCACCATCCGACCTGGCGGCCGAGCTGCTCGCCGAACGGACGCACGGCGCCGCGCGGATCACCGTCTGGCGCGTGATTGCCCCGATTCCGTCATGAACCCGGCCGCGCGCGGCTAGAGCCGCTCGCTCAAGCGGATCGCCACGCGGCAGCCGGCGGAGATCGCCGCGTGCAGGAGCCGGAAGCCCGGGGTCTGTTCGGCACCGTGGGCCAGACCAATATCGCGGTGCTCCAGCTCCTCCTGCCGGAACGTCTCGATGGTGGTGCTGAGCGCCGGCTCGGCGTCGCCGAGTTCGGCGAGCTGGGCGCGGTAGTGCGCGTCGATCGTCTCCTCCACCGCGACCGTGCACGCCATCGCCGCGCGCTCGCCGAGCAGCGCCGTCGCCGCGCCGAGGGCGTAGCCGGCGAGGCTCCAGACCGGTCGCAGCGCGGTCGGGCGCACGCGGCGCTCCGCGATCAGCGTATCGAACGTCTTCAGATGCGCCGCCTCCTGCGCCGCCATTCGGCGCAGCACCGGCGCGGCGGCCGAGCGGCCGAGCACCGCGAGCTGGCCGGCATAGATCCGCGCGGCGCCGAACTCACCCGCCTGATCGACGCGCAGCATGGCGGCCACGCGCGCCTGCGGCGGCGGATCGCCGGGCAGCCAGGCTTCGTCGGAGGCGGTCGCGGTGCCGGTCATGGCTCGTCCCCTTTCGTGCGCCAGAGATAGATGGCGAGCAGCGCGGAGAAACCCAGGGCATAGATCAGGTTCATCGCCGCCATCGAGACCGGGAGGGCGGGCACGAGATAGGTCGCGTCCTCGCAGGGTTTGCTCGGGCGCAACGGCATCGCCGCCAGCCGCTCGGCGATGCCGAGGCCGGACAGGTTCGGCGCCGCGCATTCCGGCAGCGGGCTCGGCCAGGCGTGCTGTTCGACGCCGACATGGGTCACCGCCAGCCCCGCGTCGGCCAATGTCGCGACGAGCGCGAGACGAAGCAGCCAGCGCCCGGCGTGGCGTGGCACCGCAGCCGCGATCAGGCCGAGGATGATGACGACGCGATAGGGCCAGCGTTCCAGGAGGCAGAGCGGGCACGGCACCAGCCCGCCGAACCGCTCGACGGCGATGGCCAGGCCGAGCGCCGCGCCCGCGGCGGCGGCGGCGGACAGGCCCGCGGTTCGTGAGCCAGGCAGGATCATCGGCTGGGTATGGCAAGGCTCAGGCGTGGGCACAACCCGTCGCGCCGGGCGAGGCCGCCGCGGTCAGAGCGCAGCAAGCCCCG
>JAJZFF010000236.1 GCA_021805485.1 Pseudomonadota bacterium | reverse complement strand
GACGATCAGCCCCTGCTCCTCCATATAGGCGAGCAGCCGCCGCGCCCGGCCGAGCGAGCGGGTGCCGTAGGCCCGCGCGATCGCCGGGTCGCCCGGGCAGGGCAGCCCGTCGCGCGCGGCGCGGGCGATCATCAGGAAAATCCCCTGCATGTCCTCGGGCAGGATCGCGGCGCGGCCCAGCACGTCCTGCCAGACCGCGTCCTCCGCCATCGCCGCGCTGATGCCGGCCCGCGCCCGGGTCAGCATCCGCCGGAAGGCGGCGAGGTCGGGCGCGGCGGCGCCGAGCGCCTCGATCCGGCAGCGGACCAGGAAATCCTGATACAGCACGCCGACCGGCCGGAACCCCGCCTCCGGGTCGGCGAGGATCTCGGCGAGGATGCGCTCCAGCCGCGCCTGCCGCGCCGCCTGTTCCTCCGGGCTCTGCGGCGGCGGCACCTCGGCCCGGCTGTCCTCCACCGCCGGCCGCGCCGCCATCAGCTGGCTCAGCAGGTCCGGCGGCGGCGGCGCCGGGGCGCGGCGCGGCGGGCGCGATGCCTCGGGCGGCGGCGGGGCGAGGATCACGGTCTGCGCATCCTCCATCGCCGCCTCCGGCAACGGCGTCAGCCGCGGCGTCACGTGCCGCGCCTCGGTCTCGGTCGGGCCGATCCGGAGGGAGAGCGGCCGGCGCGACAGCGCCGGGCCGAGCGCGATGAAATGCCCCCGCTCGAGGTCGCGGAACGCCTCCGCCTGCCGCCGCTCCATGCCGAGCAGGTCGGCGGCGCGCGCCATGTCGATATCGAGGAAGGTGCGCCCCATCAGGAAGTTCGAGGCCTCGGCGGCGACGTTCTTGGCCAGCTTGGCGAGGCGCTGGGTGGCGATGATGCCGGCGAGCCCGCGCTTGCGGCCGCGGCACATCAGGTTGGTCATCGCCCCCAGCGAGAGCTTGCGCGCCTCGTCCGACACCTCGCCGGCGACGGCGGGGGCGAAAAGCTGCGCCTCGTCCACCACCACCAGCATCGGATACCAGTGGTCGCGCGGCACCTCGAACAGCCCGCCGAGAAAGGCGGCGGCGCGGCGCATCTGGTTCTCGGCGTCGAGTCCCTCGAGGTTCAGCACGGTGGAGACGCGATGCACCCGCGCCCGCTCGCCGGCCAGTTGCAGCGCCGCCTCGGCATGCGCCTCGGCATCGATCACGAGATGCCCGAACCGCTCCGCGAGGGTGACGAAATCCCCCTCCGGATCGATGATCGTCTGCTGCACCCAGGCGGCGCTCTGCTCCAGCAGCCGGCGCAGCAGATGGGACTTGCCCGACCCGGAATTGCCCTGGACCAGCAGCCGCGTCGCCAGAAGTTCCTCAAGGTCGAGCATCGCCGGCGCCTGGCCGGCCGTCATCCCCATCTCGATCGCCACCGTCATGTCCGACTCGCCGCCTCCTTCGCGCCCCGGGGCTTATCAACCCCGCGCCGCCGCGTCGAGCGCCCGTCCCGCCGCCGCCCGGCGCCGGATCGATGCGATTCGGGAATTATTTCGGCTCGGACGGAAAATGGAAAGGGTTTCTTAACCTTTGCCCGATATGTTCCACTTATGCATCAAAACGCCTAGATGCGTGCATCTGCTGGCTGGTAACCAGCACGCTACAGGCCGTGCAAAATGCACGGGGACCGCGCCCGCCGCCGAAAAATGTCGTCGGCAACTCGGTGACTGCCGTGAGAGAGCGGCACCATCCCCCTATCCCGTTCGGCGCCGCGCCGCGTTCAATCGTCGATCAGCGGATCGCGCGGGCAGACCGCCTCCAGCCCCGCCCAGTCGCGCACCCGCACCCGCGCGCCCTCCACCGTCAGCACCTCGCCGCTCAGCGCCGCGAAGGCCCGCGACAGGCTCTCCCGCGTCATCCCGAGTTCGGCGGCGATCATCCCCTTGTCGTAGGGCAGCTCGATCGTCCCGCCCCCGTCCGCCGGCCGCAGCGCCAGCAGCCAGGCGGCGAGTCGCTGCGTCGTCGTCCGCAGCTTGAGCATCTTCACCTGCCGCGTCATCCGCCGGAACTGCCGCGCGAGGCAGGCGATCACCGCCTGCGCCACCGCCGGCTCCGCCGCCGCCACGGCGCGGAACGTCACCGCCGGCACCAGCACCAGCCGGCACTCCGTCGCCGCCACCGCGCGCAGCAGATAGGGCGAATCCTCCAGCACCGCCGCCGGCAGCAGCAGGTCCGGCGCCCGCACCGTCTCCACCAGCATCTCCGCCCGCCCGCCGGCCGAGGCGGTCAGGTGCACGCGGCCCCCGCTCACGATCACCTGCGCCCCCGGCATCTCGCCCTGCTCGAAAATCCGCGTCCGCCGCGCGACCAGCATCGTCATCGCCGGGGCCGCGAGTCGCCGGCAAGCCGCCTCGTCGAGGCCCGGGAACAGCCGCGAATCGCGCAGCAGCGCCACGAGCTCCGGCGTGCCCGCGTCATCGGTCATGTGCATGGTGGCGGACATCTTCAGGCAACCTCCGGTAGATCGTTTCGCCGGATTACGCCGAGTTTCGGATGCCATCAACAATCTATTTGATCGAAATCAAATCCGCCATTGACCCTTTCGGGTAACGTTTCCGTCAGATCGCATCACGGACGGATCCCGCACATGAGTCATTTCCTCGACCGGCTGACCTTCTTCCGCCGCAAGCCCGAGCCCTTCGCCGGCGGTCACGGCATCACCACGCGGGAAGACCGGAGCTGGGAAGAGGCCTATCGCGGCCGCTGGCAGCACGACCGCATCGTCCGCTCCACCCATGGCGTGAACTGCACCGGCTCGTGCTCCTGGAAAATCTACGTCAAGGGCGGCATCGTCACCTGGGAAACCCAGCAGACCGACTATCCCCGCACCCGGCCGGACATGCCGAACCACGAGCCGCGCGGCTGCCAGCGCGGCGCCAGCTATTCGTGGTATCTCTACAGCGGCAACCGGCTGAAGCACCCGATGGTGCGCGGCCGCCTCATCCGCTACTGGCGCGCCGCACGGCGGATGATGACGCCCGTCGCCGCCTGGGCCGCGATCATGAACGACCCCGAGAAGCGGCGCGCCATCCAGAAGGTGCGCGGCAAGGGCGGCTTCGTCCGCGTCCCCTGGGACGAGGCGAACGAGATCATCGCCGCCGCCAACGCCTACACCATCCGCCGCCACGGGCCGGACCGCATCTTCGGCTTCTCGCCGATCCCGGCGATGTCGATGGTCTCCTACGCCGCCGGCTCGCGCTATCTCTCGCTGATCGGCGGCGTCAATCTCAGCTTCTACGACTGGTATTGCGACCTGCCGCCCGCCTCGCCGCAGACCTGGGGCGAGCAGACCGACGTGCCGGAAAGTGCCGACTGGTTCAACGCCGGCTACCTGATCCTCTGGGGCTCCAACGTGCCGCAGACCCGCACGCCGGACGCGCATTTCTACACCGAGTCCCGCTATCGCGGCACCAAGAGCGTCGTCGTCTCGCCCGACTACAGCGAGGCCTCGAAATTCGCCGATCTCTGGCTGCACCCCAAGCAGGGCACCGACGCCGCCCTCGGCCTCGCCCTCGGCCATGTCGTGCTGCGCGAATTCCACATCGACGATCCCGACCCCTATTTCACCGATTACTGCCGCCGCTATTCCGACATGCCCTTCCTCGTCCGCCTCGTCCGGCAGGATGGCGCGCTGGTCCCCGAGCGCCTGCTCCGCGCCTCCGATCTCGCCGGCGCGCTGGGCGAATCGAACAACCCCGAATGGAAGACGCTGGCCTTCGACGAGACCACCGGCCGCCTCGTCGCCCCGCACGGCTCGCTCGGCTTCCGCTGGGGCGAGCAGGGGCGCTGGAATCTCGAGGAAAAGGCCGCCGATGGCAGCGAGGTCCGCCTCGCCTTGTCCGTC
>JAJZFF010000518.1 GCA_021805485.1 Pseudomonadota bacterium | reverse complement strand
CGCGCTCGACCTCGGCGTCGAGAAGGTGGAGCTGGAGGCGCTGTTCGCGCGGGCCGATTTCATCACCCTGCATACGCCGCTCACCGAAAGCACGCGCAACATCATCGGCCGGGACTCGCTGGCGCGGATGAAGCGCGGCGTGCGCATCATCAACTGCGCCCGCGGCGGGCTGGTGGACGAGGCGGCGCTGCTCGAGGCGCTGCAATCGGGCCATGTCGCCGGCGCCGCGCTGGACGTGTTCGAGACCGAGCCGGCCAAGGCCAGCCCGCTGTTCGAGCTCGAGAACGTCGTCTGCACGCCGCATCTCGGCGCCTCCACGGCCGAGGCGCAGGAGAACGTCGCCTTGCAGGTGGCGGAGCAGATGAGCGATTTCCTGCTCACCGGCGCGGTGGCGAACGCGATCAACATGCCCTCGCTCTCGGCCGAGGACGCGCCGCGGCTGAAGCCCTACATGGAGCTCTGCCGCCTGCTCGGCGCGTTCGCCGGACAGATGACGCAGGCGCGCGAAGGCGTGCTGCGCACCGTCAGCATCGAGTACGAGGGCGGAGCGGCGAAGCTCAACCACCGGCCGCTGACGGCGGCGGTGCTGGCCGGCCTGCTCGGGCCGCTGATGTCGGGGATCAACATGGTCAACGCCCCGGTGGCCGCACGCGAACATGGCATCGACGTGGCCGAGACCGTGTTCGACCGGCCGAGCGAGTACCAGACGCTGGTGCGCGTGCGCGTCACCACCGACCAGCAGACCCGCGCCGTGGCCGGCACGCTGTTCGCCGGCTCGCGCCCGCGCATCGTCGAGATCAAGGACATCAAGGTGGAGGCCGATTTCGGCCGCCACATGCTCTACGTCACCAACCAGGACAAGCCGGGATTCATCGGCCGGTTCGGCGCCAAGCTGGCCGAGGCGGGGATCAACATCGCCACCTTCCATCTCGGCCGCGCCGCGCCGGGGGGCGATGCGATCTGCCTCGCCTCGGTGGACGAGGACGTGCCGGAGCTGGTGCTGCAGGAAATCCGCGCCTGGCCTATGGTGGTGCAGGCGGCGACGCTGTCGTTCTGAGCCGCCCCATCGGTTTCGGGAGGAACGCCATGCCAGAGGCCTATATCTGCGATTTCGTGCGCACGCCGATCGGGCGCTATGCCGGGGTGCTGAAGGACGTGCGCGCCGACGATCTGGCGGCGCACCCGATCCGGGCGCTGATGGAGCGCAACGCCGGCGTGGACTGGGAGGCGCTGGACGATTGCTATTTCGGCTGTGCCAACCAGGCCGGCGAGGATAACCGCAATGTCGGGCGCATGGCCGTGCTGCTGGCCGGGCTGCCGGCCTCGGTGCCGGCCGCCACCGTCAACCGGCTGTGCGGCTCGGGGCTCGACGCGGTCGGCACCGCGGCGCGCATGATCCGCTGCGGCGAAGCGGACCTGGTGCTCGCTGGCGGCGTCGAGAGCATGACCCGCGCCCCCTTCGTGATGGGCAAGGCGGGCGAGGCCTTCTCCCGCAGCGCCGAGATCTACGACACCACCATCGGCTGGCGCTTCGTCAACAGCCTGATGAAGGTGAAATACGGTACCGACGCGATGCCGGAAACCGGCGAGAACGTCGCCGAGGAATTTCAGATTTCCCGCGCCGACCAGGATGCCTTCGCCTTCCGCAGCCAGCAGCGCTGCAAGGCGGCGCAGGAGCGCGGCTTCTTCGCCCGCGAGATCGCCCCCGTGGTGCTGAAGACGCGCAAGGGCGAGACCGTGGTCGACACGGACGAGCATCCCCGCCCGGAGACGACGCTGGAGGGGCTGGCGAAGCTGAAAACCCCGTTCCGCACCCCCGGCACCGTCACCGCCGGCAATGCCTCGGGCGTGAATGACGGTGCGGCGGCGCTGCTGCTGGCGAGCGAGGCGGCGGTGCGCCGGCATGGGCTGACGCCGCGCGCCCGCGTCGTCGCCATGGCCACGGCCGGGGTGCCACCGCGCATCATGGGCATCGGCCCGGCGCCGGCGACGCAGAAGCTGCTCGCGCGCACCGGCTTCGGCCTTGGCGAGATCGACGTCATCGAGCTGAACGAGGCCTTCGCCAGCCAGGGGCTCGCGGTGCTGCGCCAGCTCGGGCTGGCGGACGATGCCGAGCAGGTGAACCCGAACGGCGGTGCCATCGCCCTCGGCCACCCGCTCGGCGCCTCGGGCGCGCGGCTCGCCTTGACTGCGGTGAGCGCGCTGGAGGAGCGCGGCCAGAGGCGGGCCATCGCGACCATGTGCATCGGCGTCGGCCAGGGGATCGCGGCGCTGCTCGAACGGGTCTGAGGCCCTTTTCCACCAGCACCGCCGGCTGCCGTCTGAAAAGACGGCGCGCGTCCGTTCGCTTGCGAAACGTCTTCGCGCTTGCTAAATTACTAATAATTGTTTAAATTTACGGTGCATGCCACTGCGGCATGCCACTGCGGCATGCCCCGGTGCACCATAGGAGTTGCGCGACATGAGATTTAGCCTTGCCGCCCTGGCGACCCTGGCCGCGCTGGCCGGGTTCGCCGCCCACCCCGCCCACGCCATCGTCGCCATCCCCGTCGGGACCGCGGTCGGCACCGCGATCGACACCTTCGCCATCGGCGGCGTCTATGCCGCGCCGCTGCCGGCCCCGCTGGCGCAGCCCTTCGCGGCGCCGGATTTCACCATCACCTTCTCCGTCCCCGCCGAGGTGTCGACGAGTTTCTTGAGCCCGTTCCCCGGCTTCCTCATCCGCGGCGTCGCGGGCACCTACAGCAACGCCGGCCAGACCGAGACGTTCACCAACGCGGAGGTGTCATTCTCGACGGGGAACGGCACCAGCAATATTGACGTTGGGATCGCCGGACTGCTGCAGACGGATGTCTACACCCTCTCGTTTATCACCTCGACGCCGATCATCACCAGCCTCGGCGGCGACGGCCCCCCGAGCTACAGCTTCATCCCCGGCGGCTTCACCATCACCAGCGGGGCGGCGACCTACTCGGTCGACCCCGGCTTTACCGGGTCAGGCACGGTCACGCCGGCCGCCACGGTGCCCGAGCCCGTCAGCGCCGCCCTCCTGCTCCCCGCCCTCGCCATGCTCGGCATGATCCGTCGCTCGCGGCGGTCCTCGACCGGGTTGGCCTGATTCGGGTTCGGCTCAACGCAGCGGTCGTCAGGCCTGCAGGAAGGCCTCGACCGCTGCCATGAAGCCGGCGAAGTCGTCGGCGTGCAGCCAGTGGCCGGCGCCCTTCAGCGTCACCACCCGCGCGGCCGGGAACAGCGCCTTGATCGCCGGCCGGTGCGCCTCGCGCACATAGTCCGAGCGCTCGCCGCGCAGGAACAGGGTCGGACCGGCATAGGCGGCGGCGGGCGGCTCCGGCCAGGCCTCGATGTCTGCCATGCCCGCGTCGATCTCGCGCAGCCCGAGCCGCCAGGATGGCACCGGCCCGGTGCGCAGATTCTGCAGCAGGAAGCCGCGCACCGCGGCGTTGGGGATGGCGCCGGCCAGCGCGGCATCGGCCTCGGCGCGCGTCATGCCGGGCGCGAGCGCCAGCGCCGCGAGGGCCGCGATCTCGCCGTGATGGTGGGGCGGGTAGGGGGCGGGGGCGATATCGGCGACGATCAGCCGCTGCACCGCTTCGGGCTCGTCGAGCGCCAGGCGCATCGCCACCTTGCCGCCCATGGAATGGCCGAGCAGCGCGCAGGGCAGCGCGCCGTGCGCGCGCAGCGTCGCCAGCACGTCCTGCGCCTGGACCGGATAGCCCATCCCCGGCGCGTGCGGACTGTCGCCATGGTTGCGCAGGTCGAGCGCCAGTACGCGGAACGACGCGGACAGGCGCTTCTGCACCGTGCCGAAATTGCGCGCCGAGCCGAACAGCCCGTGCAGCAGGACGAGCGCCGGCCCC
>JAJZFF010000479.1 GCA_021805485.1 Pseudomonadota bacterium | reverse complement strand
ACCGCAGCTACCTCACCGATCTCTCCCTCCGCGACCGGGTGGCGACGCTCGACGGCGAATCCCCCAACGCCGCCGGACTGGTCGCCCGGCTCGCCGCCGATCCGCATTTCGCCGATCCGGCCTTCGTCGCTCCGGTCACCCGGTCGCTGAACGGCGGCGGGGACGTGTTCTCGATCCGGGTGCGGCTGCGCGACGATGAAGCGAACTGACGCATTGGCACAACTCCCGCGCGACCTGCCGGAGGGCCGCGCCGGACAGGCGCTCGCGCTCGCGATCTCGGCGGCGCTGCTCGCCCTGGTCGGCTTCGGTGTCATCCGCCCCGGCCTCGCCTGGTATCGCGGCCTCAGCGCCCGCGTCGCCGCCACAAGCACGCTGCTCGCGCATGAGCGGCTTTTCGTCGCCGAACTGCCGGTGCTGCGGCGCAAGGCCGCACAGGGCCGGCCCGGCGCCGGGCGCGACGCCTATCTCCCCGGCGGCTCCGCCGCCATCGCCGGCGCGCGGTTGCAGGGTGCGGTGCAGTCCCTCGCCGCGACGCACCGGATCGGGCTGGACAGCGCCGAACTGCTCCCGCCGGCCAGCCTCGGCAGCGTCGAGCGAATTCGCCTGCGGATCTCGATGACGGCCTCCTACCCCGCGCTGGTCGGCTTTCTCGACGCGATCGGCGCCGCGACGCCGCGCATGCTGGTCAACCGGCTCGACCTGCACGCAACCGGCGTGCCCGCCGCCACCAACGACCTGCCGCTGCACGCGAGCTTCACCGTCTCGGGGTTCCGCATCGCTAAGGGGGCGCCGTGACCGGCGCACGGCTCGGGCTCGGCATACTGGTGCTGGCGCTGGCGGCAACCGCCGCCACGCTGGCATTGGCGCCGATGCCGGCACCTCCCGCCGATCGCACGCCGGCACGCGCGATCGCGCCGGCGCCAGTACCGCACCGCCCGCACGCCGTCGCCACCGCCGCGGAAATCCTCGCCCGCCCGCTGTTCCGCCCCGATCGCCGGCCGGTGGCCGCCGCCAGCGCGGACGCCACCTTCATGCCCCGCCTGTCCGGCATCCTGCGCGGCGATGCGGTGCGGCTGGCGATCTTCGCGCGCCCGTCCGGCAAGCCGGTCCTGCTCGGCGAGGGGGCTCCTCTCGACAGCTATCGCATTGTGCGGATCGGCCGGCGCTCGGTGCTGCTCGACGGCCCGCGCGGCCGGCTCCGCCTCGTGCCGAGCTTCGCCCACGAGGCCGGCGCCGCGCCGCCCGCCACCACGCCGAAGCCGGCCGCCGAGGCCGGCATCTTTGTCCATCCCGGCCCCCGATAAATCCCAGGAGATCGAGCGAAACCATGCGCGCCCGTGCCCATGCCGGCGTCCTCGCGGCAGCCTCCCTGCTCGCCGGATGCACCCCGCGGCCGTCTCCGCCCGACGCCACCCGCCTGCTCGCCCCCGCACCCGCCGCGACATCGGCCACCCCCACCGCCACCGTGCCGGGCCGCGCCGACGCCGTGATCGCGACCCCGCCCGTCACCGGCGCGATCACCGCGAGCCCCGGCCACGCGCCGCCCGCAAGCGCCCCCGGCGCGCCGCTACCCGCCGGCAGCGGCGATGTCTCGCTCGACTTCGCCGATACCGACATCCGCGCCGTCGTCGCCCAGATCCTCGGCAACATGCTGCACGTCACCTACACGATCGACCCGGCGGTGCAGGGCAAGGCGACGCTGCGCACGGCGCACGACATCCCCGCCTCCGCCCTGATCCCGACGCTGCAAACCCTGCTCGCGCAGAACCACGCCGCCCTCATCCGCAGCAACGGGCTCTACCAGGTCGTCCCGGCCGACAAGGCGGCGGCCGCCCTCGCCACCGCGCCGGGGCTCGACGGATCAAGCGTCGTCACCCTCACCCATGTCAGCGCGGCGCATCTCGCCGCCGTGCTGCAACCCTATGTCGGCAAGGGCGGAAAGGTGATCGCCGAGCCGGACCGCAACGCCCTCATCGTCGAAGGCGATCCGCAGGTCCGCGCCACCCTGCTCGCGCTGATCCGCGCCTTCGACGTCGATGCCCTCGCCGGCCAGTCCTACGCGCTCTACCCCGCCACCGGCGCCAACGCGCGCGATTTCGCCACCGCCCTGACCCAGGCGCTGCACGCCGGCAAGGCGGGCGGCGTGGTCAAGGTGGTCCCGCTGGTGCGCATCGGCGCCGTTCTGGTGATTGCCCCCTCCGGCGCCGCCATCCGCGCGGCGGACCGGGTCTATCGCACCCTCGCCCGGCAGGAAGCGGCGACGCACCGGGCCTGGCACGTCTATTACCTGCGCAACAGCCGCGCCGGAGACGTCGCCGAGGTGTTGCAGGAAGCCTTCACCCCCAACGACGTGACGGCCCAGCCCTCGGCGTCCGACACCACGGGCAACACCGCCCCCGGCGTCTCGGCGCAGACGCTGATGGGATCGGGCGGGTTGGTGGGCAACGCGGCCGGCACCTCCGGCACCGGCACCACCGCCGGGCTCGGCGCCGCCCCCGGCACTAGCAGCGGCACCGTCTCCGGTCTCGGCGCAGGCCTCGCATCCCCCGCCGCCTCGCCCGCCGCATCACCCCCATCGTCTCACGCGGCCGCGAGCAACCCGCTCCTCGGCCCGCTCGGCGGCAGCGCCGGCGGCGGCGGCGATTCAAGCGGCCTCAGGATCATCGCCGATCCCCGCCAGAACGCGATCCTGGTGCGGGCGGACGCCTCGGAAAACGCCTCGGTCGAGGCGATGCTCCGCAAGCTCGACATCGAGCCGCTGGAAGTCGAGATCGACGCGACGATCGCCGAGGTCGATCTCAACGGCGCGCTGAAATACGGCACCCAGTTCTTCTTCAAGTCCGGCGGCATCAACGCGGTGCTCAGCACCGGCACCACCGCGGCGCTGAACCAGAGCTTCCCCGGCTTCGTCCTCGCCGGCCACGGCAGCGACGGCGCGCCGCTCGCGATCTCCGCCCTGCAATCGGTCACCCAGGTGCAGGTGCTCTCCTCGCCGCAGCTCCTCGTGCAGAACGGCCGCACCGCGAACCTGCTGGTCGGCAATCTCGTGCCCTATCTCTCGCAGACCTCGCAGAGCACGCTGACCACCGGCGCGCCGGTCATCAACTCGGTGAACTACCAGGAAACCGGCGTGATCCTGCAGATCACCCCGCATATCTCCAGCGACGGGCTGGTGGCGCTCACGGTCTCGCAACAGGTGAGCAACGTCGCCCCCTCGGTCACCACCCAGGGGCTGAACTCGCCGACCTTCTCCGAGCGCGCCGTCTCCTCCAGCGTCGTCGTGCATGACGGGCAGACGATCGGTCTCGCCGGGCTGATCACCGACAATGTCCAGCGCGGCAATTCCGGCCTGCCCTTCCTCAAGGACGTGCCGCTGCTCGGCCCGCTCTTCGGCACGCAGGACAACAGCCGCGCGCGGCAGGAGCTGCTGGTGCTGATCACCCCGCACGTCGTCCACGACGCGACCGACGCGGCGGCGCTGACAAGCGATCTCGAACAGGCGCTGCCCAACGCCGCCAACGTGCCCGCCGAACTCAACGGCCTGCCGATGGACGGATCGGCCGATCCGCAAGCGGCGCTGCGCCGGCGTCTCGGGCTGCACTGAGCATGGCGCGGCCCCGCCGGCACGACGACCGCGGCTTCGCGCTGCTGATCGTGCTGGCGGTGCTGGTGCTGTTCGGCTTCCTCGTCACCCGGCTGCTGGTCGCCGCCCGCCAGCAGATGGCGATCGCCGGCAACCTGCGCGACGCGGCGGTGGCGGCGGCGGCGGCCGACGGCGGCGTGTGGCTCGCCGTCGCCCGGCTCGATGCCGGCGGCCCGGCGCCGCGGGATGTGCGGATCGGCGCATCGCATGTCCGTCTTGCCACCAGCGGCGTCGCC
>JAJZFF010000256.1 GCA_021805485.1 Pseudomonadota bacterium | reverse complement strand
AGAGATGGATACGCATGGTTCCGGCACGCTGGCCGCGCCGTTGCTGATCGAACGGGATTCGCGGGGCGTGGTCACGCTCACGCTCAACCGGCCGGCGAGCTTCAACGCGCTGTCGGACGAACTGCTCGCAGCCCTCGATGCGGCGATCGGCGAGATCGCGGCGGATGCGGGCGCGCGGGTGGTGGTGCTGGCGGCGAATGGCCGCGCCTTCTGCGCCGGGCACGACCTGCGGGAGATGATCGCGCGCGAGGCGGCGGACGAACATCGCGACCTCTTCGCCCGCTGCACCCGGGTGATGCTCGGCTTGCAGCGCCTGCAGGTGCCGGTGATTGCGCGGGTGCAGGGGGTGGCGACGGCGGCGGGCTGCCAGCTGGTCGCGAGTTGCGACCTCGCGGTGGCGGCGCAGAGCGCGCGCTTCGCGGTTTCGGGCATCAATCTTGGCCTGTTCTGCTCGACGCCGAGCGTCGCCCTCGCCCGCGCCGTGCCGCGCAAGCCGGCGCTGGAGATGCTGTTCACCGGCGGGATGATCGACGCTGAAGAGGCGGCGCGGCGCTTCCTGATCAACGAGGCGGTGCCGGATGACAGGCTGGACGATGCGGTGGCGCGGAGGGTGGAGCAGATTCTCGCCAAGCCGCGCGCCGCCCTCGCCATCGGCAAGGCGCAGTTCTACCGGCAGATCGAGCTTGGCATCGCCGAGGCCTACGAGGTGGCGGGCGAGGCGATGGCCTGCAACATGCAGGACGCGGCGGCCCGGGAGGGGATTTCCCGCTTCCTCGACCGGAAGAAATAGTTCCGTCCCGGACGATAGGACGGAATTCAGATCCGGCCCCGGAGGAAAAACCGGGGCCGGCGCAAAGCGTCAGTACATGTGCTGGCCGCCGTTGATCGACAGGGTCGAGCCGGTGATGAAATCGGCCTCGTCGGCGGTGAGGAACACCACGCCGCGGGCGATGTCCTCGGCATGGCCGAGGCGGCCGACCGGGATTTTCGCGATGATCTTTTCCAGCACTTCCGGCGGCACCGCGCGCACCATGTCGGTATCGACATAGCCGGGGGCGATGGCGTTGACGGTGATACCGAAGCGGGCGCCTTCCTGCGCCAGCGCCTTGGTGAAGCCGTGGATGCCGGATTTCGCGGCGGCGTAGTTCACCTGGCCATACTGGCCGGCCTGGCCGTTGATCGAGCCGATGTTCACGATGCGGCCGAACTTGCGCTCCTTCATGCCGTCGAAGGTCGCCTTGCAGAGATTGAAGCAGGAGCCGAGATTGGTGTCGATCACCGCATCCCACATGTCGCGGGTCATGCGCGCGAGGGTGGCGTCGCGGGTGATGCCGGCGTTGTTGACGAGAATCTCGATCGGGCCGAGGCGGCTGGTGACGCGGCCGATCGCCTCGATGGTCTGCTCGAAATCGCCGACGTCGAATTTCACCGTCTCGATGCCATGAACGGCCGTGAAATTCTCGGCCGCGGTCTGGTTGCCGGCATAGGTGGCGACGACGGTGCGACCGGCCGCCTTCAACGCGACGCTGATGGCGGCGCCGATACCGCGCGTACCGCCGGTGACGAGTGCAATTCTTGACATGCTGAAATCCTCCCTGTGGATCAGGCGTCCGACGATCGGAAGCGGAAACCAGTCTGGACTGGTTCCGGAGGACTGTCCATGATCGAAATCAATCGGTTAGCGTTGTTTCACGTCCGAAAAATGGAGAGCTTGCGGCGCTGGCCGCCGGCGTCGTCGAAGTTCTCCGGTGCGAGCCACGCCGCGAAGGCGGCGCGGCGTTCGGGCCATTCGGAATCGAGGATGGAGAACCAGGCGGTGTCGCGGTTGCGACCCTGGGTGACGGCGTTCTGGCGGAAGATGCCCTCGAAGGTGAAGCCGAGGCGCAATGCGGCGGCGCGCGAAGGCAGGTTCAGGCTGTTGCACTGCCATTCGACCCGCCGGTAGCCAAGCTCGTCGAAGGCGTGGCGGAGCATCAGGAACAGCGCCTCGGTGCCCGCGCGGTGGCGCCTGAGCAGCGGCGTGAAGTTGATCGAGCCGATCTCCAGCGCGCCGTTCGCCGCATCGATGTTCATGAAGGCGGCGTGGCCCGCGGGCTCGCCGCTTGCCGCCTCGATGATGGCATAGGCCACGCGGCCGGGGGTGGATGCATTGGCCTCGACATAGGCGCGGAACGCCGCCGCATCGGCCGGGCGGGCGGTGCGCCACCAGGTCCAGTCACGGTCATCCGGCGCGGCGAGGAACCCGGCGATGAGGGCGGCGCCGTGGCGGGCGGGGTCGAGCCGTTCCAGCCGGCAATAGCGTCCCTCGAAGCCGGCGGCATCGGGAACCGGGCGTGGCGTCCAGCCGGGGACGGGGGCGCCGACGATCTGGCCATACGGGTTGGTTTCGGTCATGCGGTGCGGATCTCGGGTTCGTGGTGGACCGGGAAGTTCATCGATCGGGCGATGAAGCATTTTGCGCCGGCGTCGTGATGCAGGGCGGCGGCGCGGACAGCGTCACCGCCCCGCGCGATGGTGACGATGGGGCGCAGGACGGCCTCGACGAACTGGCCGGCGCCTGAAGCCTCCTCCTCCATCACCGCCTCGGCACGGTCTTCATAGGCCAGCACGGCAATGCCGGCCTCGGCGCAGAGATGCAGATACCAGAGCTGATGGCAGGAGGAGAGTGAAGCGAGCAGCAGCAGCTCGGGGTTCCAGCGCGCCGCGTCGCCGCGAAAGGCGGGATCGGCGGCCAGCGCCAAAGCCGGCCGGCCGGCGGCTTCCACCTCGTGGTCGCGGCCATAGGCCGTGTAGGCGCTGGTCCCGGTGCCGCGATTGCCGGTCCAGCGCAGCGTGGTGGCGTAGCGGTGCATCCGGCTCACCCTCGTGTCCCCCTATTCGCTGTAGGCGCAGGATTCGCCTTCGGAATCACGGAATACCGCGACGCGGGCAAGGCCGGGGCAGGACGGCGCGAGATGCGTCCAGATGAAGCGGGCGAGGTTTTCCAGCGTCGCCGGGCCGAGCCCCTCCACCTCGTCGAGGAAGCGGTGGTCGAGGACCTCGCGGATCGCCGCGAGGCGCTGGCCGAGCATCCCGAAATCCATCAGCATGCCGCTCGCATCCGGCGCGCCGCGCAGCGTGACGGTGGCGCGGTAGGAATGGCCGTGAATGCGGCGGCTCGCCTCGGTCGAGATCTGCCGGTTCAGCGTGTGGGCCGCCTCGAAGCGGAATTCCTTGGTGATTTCGTGCATGATCAGGGAATGCCCAGATATTTGTGGGTCTGCATCGACAGGCGCCATTGCGGATGGGCGAGGCAATAGGCGATGGCGGCACGGGTGTTGGCCTCGCGGTCCGGCCCGTCCATCGGCTGGAGCAGGAAATGCGCGAAGTCGAGACCGGCGAAGCGCTCGGGCGCGGCGTCGGGCTGCGGATAGACCAGCTTCAACTCCGATCCCTGGCGCACCATGAGGCCGGCCCCTTCCTTGGGGCTGACGCAGAGCCAGTCGATGCCCGGCGGCGGTTCGATCGTGCCGTTGGTCTCGACCGCGATTTCGAAGCCCGCGTCATGCACCGCTTCGATCAGCGCCGCATCGAGCTGGAGCAGCGGTTCGCCGCCGGTGAAGACGACGAGCGCGTCGCGGGTGGAGGCGGCCGGCCAGGCGGCTTTGATGGCGCGGGCGAGGCCGGCGGCATCGGCGAAGCGGCCGCCGCCCGGCCCGTCGGTGCCGACGAAATCGGTGTCGCAGAAGCGGCAGGTCGCACTGGCGCGGTCCTCTTCCCGGCCGGACCACAGGTTGCAGCCGGCGAAGCGGCAGAACACCGCGGCGCGACCGGCATTGCGCCCCTCGCCCTGCAGGGTGGGGAAGATTTCCTTCACGCTATAAGCCATGATGGCGGCATCTAC
>JAJZFF010000234.1 GCA_021805485.1 Pseudomonadota bacterium | reverse complement strand
TTTCGGCATGCCCACATAAGACGACGGCGCGGTGGTGCGGATCGTGTCCACCACCGTGTTGGACGCGGTGGCAATCACCTCCACATCCGCCTCGTTATCGCACGCGACGTAGAGATACTTGCCGTCGGCGCTCAGCACCATCCGGTTCGGATTGCCCGCAACCTTGATGCGCGCGGTCACCTGCGGCGTGCCGGTCAGCGAGACGACATCGACCTCGCGATCCCGCTCGCTCGAGACATAGGCGGTCGAATTGCCGTTGGCGACGACCCAGAACGGATATTCGCCGCCCGCAACGCCATCCTGCGCGGCGTTGATCACGCCGGGGCGCAGCTGCACCTCGGTCGCCGCTCCGCCGGGAACGCCGCCCGACAGCGGCACGATCGACAGGCTGTCGTTATAGAAATTGGCGACCAGCAGCGACTTGCCGTCCGCCGTGGTGGCAAGGCCCGCCGCCTGCGGCTTTACCAGGAAGCCGACGCCACCCTGGCTCAGCGGATTGCCCGCGACCGCCGTATGACCGAGCGCGAACGGCGTGCCGATTTCGGCCCAGCCGCTGGCGCCGAGCGCATAGGTGTGAACGTCGTCGTCAACGCCGCCCGAGACGTAGAAATGCTGGCCATCCGGGCTGAACGAGATGCCGGCCCAGGTGTTCGGCACCTTGATGACCTGCTTCTGCACCGGCGTATCGTTGGAGATGTCATAGACAAAGACATACTCTTCCGAATCCGCCGGGATCACCTTGCCGCTCGCGTCGTTCACGAGGTTATAACCGCTCGTCAGCACCAGCAGCGTCTTGCCATCGGGGCTGACGGCGGTGCTGATCGCCTGCCCGGCGACATAGGACGGATTGTCGGCAAGGCCGGGATTGAGGGCGGTGAACACCGCTCCCGGCGCCGCCGCCGGCGTCAGATACTGACCGCTGGAGGTGATGGTCGCCGGGGCAGCGCGCCCTGAACCCGTGGTCGCCGCGACGGCGATCATCGCCGAACCCGCAAGCAAAAGAGTACGCAAAGCCGTGGCCGCCCTTCTGGCGTGCATCGGTATCTCCATGTCTGAGAATGAACATCAGCGCGGACGATATTTGCCGCCCGACACGATCAACTTTACGTGCAATAAAATTTTCGTGTGTTATTGATTGATGTTTCTTTGATGACAATTCATGCCGCAAGTCGCACCACCAGCAGGCCGAAAGCCAGCGCGGGGCCGAACG
Organism: Pseudomonadota bacterium; assembly: GCA_021805485.1. Next base: position 2,674 of record JAJZFF010000234.1, on the reverse strand, counting down.
GCAGCTTCTGCCGCGCGAGTGGCGCGCCGCCGGCCTCCGCGCGCAGCACAGCCCAGGCGGCGAACCCGGCAAGCCCGGCAAGCCCTGCGATCACCACCGCCCAGGGCAGGGCGGCGGGCGGCAGCCAGGCGGCGCCGGCCGCGAGCAGCTTCGCATCCCCCGCACCCAACGCGTCGATCCCGCGCAGCCGCCGCCAGAGCAGGCGCAGCCCGGTGAAGCCGAGATAGCCCAGCGCCGCGCCTGCCGCGTGCGCCGGCAGCGCCTCAGGCTGCCGCAGCGCGGTCACGACCAGCCCGGCCAGCAGCAGTGGCAGGGTCAGCGCGTCGGGCAGCCGCAGGCAGTCGAGATCGATCAGCGCCGCGGCCAGCAGCGTCGCCGCGAAGGCGAAATCGAGCGGCACGCGCGGCCCCGCCGGATCCAGCACGGCGATAACGACCGCCAGCAGCAGCGTCGCCAGCTCGATCAGCAGCAGCCGGCGCGGGATCGCGGCACCGCAATGCGCGCAGCGCCCGCGGCGCAACAGGAAGCTCGCCAGCGGCACCAGGTCGGCGGCGCCGAGCGGCGTGGCGCAGGCATCGCAGCGCGAGCGCCGCCGCGCGAGCAGAAGGCCGCGCGGCAGGTCCTCGACCAGCGTGCCGATGAACGAGCCGATGAAGGGTGATGCCAGAATGGTGCCGGCAACCAGAATATTTCCCTGAACTGTCATATGTTTTCGGCTCCGGCGGCAGCTTGCTCGGGCATAAGGTAAAAAACACGTTTCCGCGAGAGACATGCGATGCTCGATCACGCCGCCACGCGCCCGGATGAGGACGGTTCAGCCATCGGCACGGCGCTGCTGCGGGCCGGGCTGGTCGATTCCCTCGGCATCGCGCGGGCGCGGGCGCTGGCGGCGGAAACCGGGCTCGGCCTCGGCGCTTCACTGGTCCGCCTCGGGCTGATCGGCGAGCGCAGCCTCGCCGAGGCCGCCGCCGCCGCCCTCGGTCTCGCCGTGCTGGCGCCGGACGCCTATCCCGCGGAGCCGGTGCTGCCCACGCGGCTGCGCCCGCGCTTCCTGCGCGATGCGCGGGTGCTGCCGCTGGCCGTGGCCGAGGGCGTGCTCGACCTCGCGATGGTCGATCCGTTCGATGGCTTCGCCGCCGGCGCGGTGGCGGCGGCCACCGGCTGCGCGGTGCGCCGCGCCGTCGCCGTGCCGATCGACCTCGATGCCGCGCTCGACCGGCTCTACCCCGAAACCGGCGATGCCGGGGCCACGGCGGAGGCGACCGAGGAGTCCGGGCCGAGCGAGGCGGATGCCGAGCGCCTGCGCGATCTCGCCAGCGAGGCGCCGGTGATCCGTCTGGTCAACCAGATCATCGCCCGCGCGGTCGAAACCCGGGCGTCAGACATCCATATCGAGCCCGAGGAAGACCGGCTGCGCATCCGCTACCGCCATGACGGCGCGCTGGTGGAGGCGGAAGTCCACCCGGCGGCGATGGCGCCGGCCATCGTCTCGCGGGTGAAGATCATGGCGCGGCTCGATATCGGCGAGCGCCGCCTGCCGCAGGATGGCCGCATCCGCCTGCCGGTGCGCGGCCACGAGGTCGATTTCCGCGTCTCCTCGATCCCGACGATGCATGGCGAGACCATCGCCATCCGCGTGCTCGACCGCAGCGCGATGACCTTCGAGTTCGGCGCGCTCGGCCTCGACCCCGCCATCGTCGCCGCCTTCCGCGCCGCCTTGGCCGCGCCCAACGGCATCGTCCTCGTCACCGGCCCGACCGGCAGCGGCAAGACGACGACGCTCTACACCGCCCTGCTCGGCCTCGACCGCGCCAGCAGCAAGATCGTCACCATCGAGGACCCGATCGAATACCGCCTCGCCGGCATCAGCCAGAGCCAGGTCAAGCCGCAGATCGGGCTGGATTTCGCCCAGCTCCTCCGCGCCATTCTCCGGCAGGACCCGAACGTGATCATGGTCGGCGAGATCCGCGACCTCGAAACCGCGCAGATCGCCGCCCGCGCCGCGCTTACCGGCCATCTCGTGCTCTCGACGCTGCACACCAACTCGGCGGTCGCGACCATGACCCGCCTGCGTGACATGGGGCTCGAACCCTATCTCGTCGCCTCGGTGCTGCGCGGCGTGCTCGCCCAGCGGCTGATCCGGCGGCTCTGCCCCACCTGCCGCCGGACCGCGCCGGCCAGCCCGGCCGAGGCGGCACAGCTCGGCATCGCCGCCGGCACGCCGCTCGGCCACCCCGCCGGCTGCCCCGAATGTCGCAACACCGGCTATCGCGGGCGCATGGCGATCGCCGAATTCCTCACCCCCACCGCCGAGCTCGCCGCCCATCTCGCCGCCGGCGCCGGCGAGGCGGAGCTGGCCCGCGTCGCTGGCCTGCGCAGCCTGGCCGAAGCTGCGCGCGATGCGGTGCTGGCCGGCGAAACCTCGCTCGCCGAAAGCCTGCTCGCATGATGCCGCGCCACCATGCCTGATTTCGTCTTCCGGGTGATCGACCGCGCCGGCGCCCCCGCCCGCCTCGCCATCGACGCGGCGAGCGAGGCCGAGGCGATCGAGATCCTCAAGCGCCGCGGCCTGATCCTGCTCGGCACCGCCCCGCGCCGCGGCGCCGGCCTGCTCGCCCTGCTCAACCGCGACATAGGCGGCGTCCCCCGCCTCGGCGCCGACGCGCTGGCCGAT
>JAJZFF010000434.1 GCA_021805485.1 Pseudomonadota bacterium | reverse complement strand
CAGCGCGAGGCCGAGCAGCGCCGCCGCCGGCAGGGCGGCGAGACGCAGTCGCCGCGCGAGGCGGGAATCGTCCGTTTTCGTTGTCATTCGTGAGTTTCCCCTGTGGTTTCAGCCAGATCCGGCCGCTTGGGGCGGCCGGCGGTTCCGCCCTGCTTCAGGACTTGCCGGGATAGGGCAGCATCTTGATGCAGGAGGCGGTCTTGGCGTCCAGCTTCGTGCTGCCGGACGGATAGCCGTTCTGCTGGAGGATGTGGGCGAAGATCGCGTCATACTCCGTGGATTTGAGGCTGCCGGGCGCCTGGTAGGGCATCTGCGACTTGATGAAGGCCAGCAGCTGCGCGCCCGTGATCTTGGTGAATTCGAGATAGGACTTGAACTTGGCGCCACCCAGCGCCGGGCCCGACCCGCCGGAGAGGTTGGTCATGTGGCAGGCGGCGCAGTTCGAGTTGTAGAGCGTCTTCCCGGTGGCCGCCTGGGCAGCCGTGTAGTCGCCGCTGGCGCAGCCCGCCTGGGCGAGGCCCGGCAGCGAGAGCGTCGCCACGGCGGCCGCGGCGAGCAGGGCCCTGTGTCCTTTGGTCATGAATGTTCCCCATGTTCGGTTCGCCCGCGATCGGGCGGCGTTCTCATATTCGTTGCGCTGCAGGTATATGAACCCTTCCATCCTGTAAAGCTGCGGTAATCCCGGCGGGAGAGACTGTTCCGCTTCGTCACGCCCGCGCCCCGCCGCGTCTGGCCGCGCGGGCCGGAATCGGCGTAGCCTCGGCGCGACGCTGGGTATGGAGGAGAAACGCCATGGCATCGGAATTGTCCTGTCTCATCATCGGCGCCTCGCGCGGGCTCGGCCTCGCCATGGCGGAGGAGTATCTCGGGCGCGGCTGGCGGGTGACGGCGACGGTGCGCGGCGCGGGGAAGACCGGCCTGCACGAGCTGGCCGCGCGCGCCGGCGGGCGGCTGGCGATCGAGACTCTCGACATCAATGATCCCGCACAGCTCGCCGCCCTGCGCGCCCGGCTGGAAGGGCAGGTGTTCGACCAGCTCTTCGTCAATGCCGGAATCGCCAACGACCCGGCAGCACCGATCGGTGCGGTCAGCACCGAAACCTTCGTCGAACTGATGGTGACGAACGCGCTGAGCCCGATGCGCGCGGTGGAGGCGCTGGAGGATCTGGTCGCGCCGGATGGCGGGATCGGTCTGATGTCCTCCGGCCTCGCCAGCGTGGCCAACAACACGACCGGCATGTTCGAGGCCTATCGCGCGAGCAAGGCGGCGCTGAACACGCTGATGCGCAGCTACGCCGCGCGCCACAGGACCTCGGCCCGCAGCCTCGCACTGGTGGCGCCCGGTTGGGTGAGGACCGACATGGGCGGGCCGCAGGCGACCCTCTCCATCGGCGAGAGCATTCCCCGCGTGGTCGACCAGCTGATCGCCCGGCGCGGCACGCCGGGGCTGGCGTTCTTCGACTATACCGGGGCGGAACTGCCCTGGTGAGGCGCTGACATCGGCGTGGATCCTCTGCGGAATGCGACCGGATTTCCCGGGGCCTCGGAGTTCCGCAGGCCGGACTATTTGCTGATGAGGCGCTTCAACCCGCGCAAGGGGGCTGTCAGCCGCCACGACGTCGAGGCGTAGACCGCTTCGAGATCTTGTCGCCCGGGATCCGTGTCGGGCGAAAACGATCTCAATGCGGAAATGTCACTGAGCCGTAGAACAACATCCTCGACGCATCCATGCTTGACGAGGTTGTCGTGGACAAATTCATGCGATGAAGGAAAAAGTGAGCCGTACGGGTCCGAAACGGAGAAGATAGACCATAGTTGGGCCGCGAAGTTGAGGGGGTTGCTGCCCTGGCACAGGAGCGTCCACGAATTGAATTCCATGAAGATGGGCGCCCGGCTCTGTTCTATGGTCCGCTTCGCTCCGAATATAACCTGTGGCTCGTATCCTTCGACATCCACCTTCAGCAGATCCACGGCTCGGCCAGGAGGGGAGGTCTGGAAGTAATCATCGAGCGTCACGAGTGGCACGGAAACGCCGTCGGCGCCGATCAGGGACCAGGGGCCATTGTCGCTGATCAGGACTTCGCCAGAGCGATCGCCCACCGCCGCGTTGACGAGCTTACAATTCGTAAGGTCGTTGTCCGCGACATTACGCTCAAGAAGCTCAAAGTTCGACGGAACGGGTTCGAATGCCACGATAGTGATGTCGGGCCGCAGGAGGGCCGCCGCAACAACGGTAGCGCCGACATTCGCCCCAATATCCACATAGAGCGAATTCTCGGGAAGTGCCTTGATGAACCCCGATAGCGCATTTTCGGCTGTCTGCTGGCCCTCGAACGCGGATAGATATGCTGGATGCGCACCCGAAAGAGTGGCAGTCTTGTCGCCGACCAGAAAGCCAATCTGTTGGATGCTCGCGGTTCATTCCTAAGAATTAATGAACGGAATGTGCCATACGTCTCAATTTTGTACATACCGTCCAAAAGCAGCACGTTTGTTGCCGGCTCCCCGTTCGAAACGTCAGGCGCGTTCATCTCGTGGGCCGCGGCGGACTGGAGGCGGCTGGTTCGACCGGCCGGTGGCGGGGCGCGCGTCGCCGTGGGCTTTCAGGCACGATCCGGGCGGAAGGTGATGGGTGGCCTCATCGGCATGGCACCCGGCATGCGTGCGGTGCCAATGCGGCACCGTCGCGCCGGGTTGCCCCGCGATCAGCGCCGGAACCATGATGAGCCAGAAGGTCATCCGTATTTCTCCGGCACGAACTTTCGGTTGCTGCGGCATCGCTGAGGAGTGCCGGCGGCCTGGTGGTGGACAGCGGTCATCGTGGTTTCCTGGAGCACTTTCCGATCCGGACGGATCGGATGATGCTCTAGCGGATTCGAACGGCGGCATGATGAAATTCCAGTGACCGATAGCCGGACAGCGGATCAGATGGGGCGATGTTGGCGATAGAGGCGAATGGCGAACCGGCGCTCGCGGCCGGAGCCAGCTTCGATGGTCTGTGCGCCGTCCCGTCCCGCAGGCCGGTCCCGGCGACCCTGGCGGCATTCGCAACATGGACGATGCAGCGGCCTGCCAACCCCTGAAATTCACCCGCGAAGTTCAGGGGAGGGCGCGTGTTCAGGTCAAAATGGGGACCGCCATGGTCACGATCGATACCGTGATCAGGATGTATAACGCGACCAAGATCCGTGATCGCTTGATGAAGATTCGCCGCCTCACCGGTAATGCCGCCTGCACAGCTACCTCCCGTCTCATATCACTAAAATATCAACTCATATTTGAATAAAAAATAGGTTAATGAGACAAATTTTTCTTGATTTATGCATGAAGTATATGCGAGCCGTAAATCGACTCCGGACGGCCGGCTGGAGCAGCCTCCGATTCGGATGTCATGCTCTATCATGTTGAAAATCAGGGCATCTTTGTCCGATCTGATGATCCTGTCTGATTGGTTGACCCTCTCGGTGGTTTCATGCCCCCATGAAAAACGCCAGAATACGAATGCTCGTTTTGTGTCTGGTTGGCTCGGCGCTCATTGCGCTCACGCTGTTTATCGCGGCAGGGACCGTGAGGTATTGGCGAGCATGGGGGTATCTCGCGGTGAACGGCGTCGCAGCCATTCCTTATGTGGGATATCTGCTCAACAACCCGAGGCTCCTGGAGACCAGGATGAAAGCGGGACCGACAGCAGAGCAACGGTCCGTGCAAAAGGGCATTACGCTGCTCGGCGGCATCTCGATCCTCGTCGCATTCATCGTTCCGGGACTGGATGACCGCTTCGGATGGTCGAACGTGCCGCTTTGGCTCGTGGTGACGGGCGATCTTCTGATCGTCGCGGGCATGCTCATGGTGTACCGGGTCGTCAAGGAGAACCCGTTCGGCGCCGCGACTGTCGGGGT
>JAJZFF010000198.1 GCA_021805485.1 Pseudomonadota bacterium | reverse complement strand
AATCCCGACCGCCTGGGGGGCGGGCGATAGCCGCGGTGACGCTTCGCCCGAGCGGGAGACGCTTCACATATTCCCCCCGCCACGCCGACGTCAGGTCGGTTTTCGATCAGCGACGGCGTGGCCGCGGGGGGAACACGTCGGCGCCGGCACCGGCCAGCATCAGCGCGAGCGGCATGCTGGCACGGTCCTTATCCGGGCGGGTTTTCGACCCGGGCTGGTTGCGGATGGATGGTCCGGGGTGGCGAACGCGTACGAGAGCCGGTGACAGGTGCGCCGCTCGTTTCAGCGCGCGGATCCCACGGCTTCGCCGGCAATCCGCTTGTGCCAACCATCGAGGATGCGGCGGGCGAGGGCTTCGTAATCGCCGCCGAAATGGTGTCCCCCCGGGGTGCGGATCAGTGTCGCGCCGCTGCCGGTGAGCGACGGACAGAACGTATCGTCCTCCTCCGCGCCATAGAAGCACTGGATCACACCGGGCGGAATCTTCGCGAGCTCCGGCGCCACCGGCAGCGCCCGACTGCTGGGCGGCAAGCCGAGCCAGCCGGTGATCTGGATCTCGAAATCCGCCGCCTTGGCGAAGCCGAGCAGAGCGAGCAGGGAAACATCCCTCCGCTGCGCCGCCGGCAGGCGATTGTAGAGGAACGGCAGGACGTCGGCACCGAAGGAGTAGCCGATCAATGCGACGTGCTTCGTGTGCCAGCGCGCGCTGTACACCCGCAGCACCCGTGACAGGTCGCGGGCGGCCTGTTCGGGCGTCTTGGCGCGCCAGAAATAGTGCAAGCTGTCCCAGCCGACGACCTGCACGCCCTGGCGACTGAGCTTCTCCGCGATCGTCTTGTCGAGGTCGCGCCAGCCGCCATCGCCCGAGAGAACCACGGCCAGAACGTCGGACGGATGCGCCGCCGGCAACTCGATCAGCGGCAGGTCGGTCACGTCCTCCGGCCGATAGGCCGGCTGCGCAAGATGCGGGCCGATCAGCGCCGCCAGCATCCCGGCTTCCGAGGCGCCGGTGGGGAACCGACGCACCGCTGGCGCCCGGCCGGCCCGGGTCTCGGCGTCTATCCAGTCGCGCCCCGCCACCGGTGCCGCCGGAGTGAGCGCGACGCCCCAGAACCCGAGCAGCTTGTCGCTGGCCGCCGGGTCGCGCGGGCAAGGCGGCGAGGTCAGGCCGGGAGCCGCGTCAGGATCGATCGAGGCCGCACCGGCGATCGTGTTCGCCGGCGCCTCGGTCAGGGCGAGCTGGGCCAGCCGTCCCCCCTGCCCCACTCCGGCCAGGATCGGCGCGTGATACCTCGTGACCCCGAGCTTGCGCTGCAGCTGCTTGCTCAGGCTGTCGGCGTCGCCGACCAGCTCGTGGCATTCCGCCTTGTCGAGGGTCGCGACATAGGCGGACCGGTCCACGCCGATCACCAGCGCGCCCTTGCCGGCCAGCAGATCGGCCGCCCGCTGATCCGCCCCTCCCCAGGCGGGCCCGGAGGAAAACAGGATCACGAAGCCCGACAGGGCACCCTGCGGCTTGACGATCTGCACGGAGCCATAACGGCCGCCATCGAGCGCGTGCGCCGGCGCGATGCCAAGGCAGAGCGCCGACAGCAGGACCGTCGCACGCAGCCAAGAAGATAAGACTCGCGTCATCACGGCTCCGAATCGTGCCCCACGGCTGCGACCGCGGCCAGAGTGAGGATCGGTCCGAGCATGCCGGATGTCGCGAGATAACGCGGCTCCCAGACCGGATGAAACTTGCTCTTGAAGCTGCGCAGTCCGCGGAAGCTATAGAGGCGGTTGCCGTAGCTCCACAAGAGGTGCCCGATGCGGTGCCAGAACGACGCAAGGGCCCCGGGCGCCAGCCCCGACAACGGCGCCATCCCGAGGCTCAGGCACTGGAAGCCGGCGGACCGCAGATGCAGCGCCAGCTGCGTGAACAGGAACTCCATCGCATAGGACGAGGCATCCGGCACGTGACGCATCACCCCGACTGTCGCATCCGTGCGCAGGTCGGTCGTCATGAAGGTCGCGAAGGCGACCGGGCGGCCGGACTGGCACACGAGCATCACCGATTGTCGCGCCAGGTAGCCGGCGTCGAAGGCAGCGACGGAAAAGCCTTTCTCGCCGGCACGACGGCTGCCCAGCCAGGCATCGGAAACCCCCTTCAGGACGGGCAGAATCGCGCCGACACCCGCGGCGTCGAAGACCTCGGCGGTCAGACCGTCGCGCGCCCCGCGTTTCAGCGCGTAGCGCAGATGCGACATGCGCGCGCCCTCCAGGCGGAAATCGGCCAGGGTGATGCGGGCCTCCTCGCCCAGCTTCACGAGGGTGAGCCCGGCTTCCAGATAGAGGGGCAGCGCATCGGACCGCACCTGATAGAAGGCCGCGCGCCCCGAATGTGCATGCGCGACCGCGATGAAGCGGGTGATCAGTTCCGGCCACTCCTCGCGCGGGCCGACCGGATCGTGCAGCGCCACCCAGTTGCGTCCGTGCTTGGCGTACATCAGGAAGGTGTGCCGCGTGTCGGAGAACAGGAAGCTCTTGTCGCCCATCATCGCGAGCATCGCATCGCTGCGGTCCTGCCCGCGCACGATCCGTTCCGCTTCGTGCAGATCGGCCGGGGTCGGCTGCGCGGCCCGGCCCGGCGCCAGGCGCAGCATCTGCCACAGCGCGATGCCAGCGGCCAGGAGCGTCGCGGCCACCGTCCCGCGCAGGGCGCGCGAGGCCTTGTCATCGAACTCGAACTGCCACCAGAGATCGTTGCTGTAAGGCACGTGGCGGAAGGCGAAGAACAGAACCCAGAAGGCGACACTCAGGACGATCGCGACCGAGGCCAGGGCGCCGGGCGAAAGCGGCCGCGCGAACAGCGAGGCCTGACGGTTGAAGCGAGGCCGGGTGAGCAGCAGCATCAGGATCAGGAACCCGAGAACGCCGGCCTCGATGAAAGCGAGCCCCTGGGCGAGCGAGACCGCGAGTGCGATGACCGCGAGCGCCAGCGCGAGCCACCAGGCCGCGTCCAGGCGGAAGAACAGGCCGCGCGCAACGAACAACAGCAGCACGCCGGCGAGGCTGCCGATGAGATGCGAGCTCTCGAGGAGCCACAGGGGCACGATCTGCGCGAGCACCGCGAGGCGCCCGCCGAATGCCGGTGTCGCGCCCGAGATCACCAGCATCATGCCGATGGCGAAGGTGATCACGGCCAGGAACATCGGCAGAAGCTGCGGCCCTTTCGCGACCGCCTCGGCCGCCTTTGGCGCCAGCCGGGCGAGGAGCCCGCGCATCTCGAGCCCGGCCAGCAGCGCCGTGGCGAGCAGCAGCGGCAGGATGAAATAGACCGCGCGGTAGAGCAGCAGCGCCGCGACGATCGCGCCGGCCGGCGCGCTGCGGCCGAGCACCAGGACAATCGCCGCCTCGAACACGCCGATTCCGCCCGGGGTATGGCCGATCACGCCGAGCAGCAAAGCGGCGGTGTAAATCGCCATGAAGCCGCCGAAGCCGATCCCGGTGGCCGGCAGCAGCACCCAGAGGCACAGGCCCGCGCCGAGCACGTCGATCCCGACCAGCGCAAGCTGGGTCAGCACGAAGCGCCGGGCGGGCCATTCCAGAACGAACCGGCGCAGGCGCAAGGGCGGACGATCGGGGCGGCAGAGCACGATCGCCGCGCAAGACACCGCCAGCGCCGCCGCCCCGATACTGCCCAGAAGCGGTGCGGAAAGCCCGGTGACGCGATGCAGACTCGGCGCCGTCGTCAGCAGGCCCAGCCCACCGAAGGCGATCAGGCCAAGCGCGAAGGTCGCGCCCGTCAGGATCATGAGATGCGCAATCTGGCCCGGCCGCGCCCCGCCCGCCCCGAAGACACGGTAGCGCACCGCGCCGCCGGTCAGCGTGCCGAAGCCGACCGCGTTGCCGAGGGCCGAGCCGGCAAAGGC
>JAJZFF010000562.1 GCA_021805485.1 Pseudomonadota bacterium | reverse complement strand
CAGCGAGGGACCGAGCACGGCACCGGCCGCGCCCACGCTCGCGCCGGCCGCGGCGCCAAAGGCCGCCTCGATCACCGCACCGCACACGCTGGTGCCGCATACGACCATGCGCCGCGTGATCGCCCGCCGCCTCACCGAGGCCAAGCAGCAGATTCCGCACTTCTATCTCAGCATGGATATCGGCCTCGATGCGCTGCTGAAGCTGCGCGGCGAGCTCAACGCCAGCGCGCCGAAGGACGGGCCGGGCGCGTTCAAGCTCTCGGTCAACGATTTCGTCATCAAGGCCGCCGCCCTGGCCCTGCGCCGCGTCCCGAAGGTGAACGCGAGTTTCACCGAAGAGGGTGTCGTGCTCTACGACGATGTCGATATCAGCGTCGCCGTCGCGATTCCGGACGGGTTGATCACCCCGATCATCCGCAAGGCGGACCAGAAGGGACTCGCCGCCATCAGCAGCGAGATGAAAGAGCTGTCCGCGCGCGCGCGGGCGGGCAAGCTCAAGCCCGAGGAATTCCAGGGTGGCGGCTTCTCCATCTCCAATCTCGGCATGTTCGGCATCCGCGACTTCTCCGCGGTCATCAACCCGCCGCAAGGCGCCATCCTCGCCGTCGGCGCCGGAGAATCGCGCCCGATTGTCAAGGAGGGCGCACTCGCCATCGCAACGCTCATGACCTGCACCATGAGCGTCGATCACCGTGTAGTCGATGGCGCGCTCGGCGCGGAGTGGCTCGCCGCCTTCAAGGCGATCGTCGAATCGCCGCTCAGCCTGATGCTCTGACGCGCGGCGAAAGGAACCACAGATGGCCGAGCAATCATTCGATCTGATCGTGGTGGGCGGGGGCCCCGGCGGCTATGTTGCCGCCATCCGCGCCGCCCAGCTCGGCATGAAGACCGCCGTCGTCGAGCGTGAGCATCTCGGTGGCATCTGCCTCAACTGGGGCTGCATCCCGACCAAGGCGCTGCTGCGGTCCTCAGAGATCAATCATCTGCTCCAGCATCTGCCGGAGTTTGGCTTCGCCGCCGACAATATCCGCTTCGATCTGGACAAGGTCGTGAAGCGCTCGCGCGGCGTCGCCAAGCAGCTTTCGTCGGGCGTGGCCCATCTGCTGAAGAAGAACAAGGTCACGGTCATCGATGGCGCCGGCCGCCTCGCCGGGAAGCACCGGCTCGCCGTCAGCAAGGACGGCAAGGAGACGGCAACGCTCACCGCGCCGCACATCATCCTCGCCACCGGCGCCCGCGCCCGCGAACTGCCGGGCATCGAGGCCGACGGCAAGCTGATCTGGACCTACAAGCACGCCATGGTCCCCACCGCGATGCCGAAATCCCTGCTGGTGATCGGCTCGGGCGCGATCGGCATCGAGTTCGCCTCGTTCTACCGCAGCATGGGTGCCGAGGTGACGGTGGTCGAGGTGCTCGATCGCGTGCTGCCGGTCGAGGATGCGGAGATCAGCGCCTTCGCCCGCAAGGCGTTCGAGAAGCAGGGCATCAAGATCCTCACCAGCGCCACGGTGAAGGCCGCGCGCAAAGCCGCGAACGCCGTGACGCTGACCATCGAAGCGGGCGGCAAGAGCCAGGAGATCACGGTCGAGCGGGTGATCTCGGCGGTCGGCATCGTCGGCAATGTGGAGGGCATCGGGCTCGAAGGCACGGGTGTGAAGGTCGATCGCACCCACGTCGTGATCGACCCGTTCTGCCGCACCGGCGAGCCGGGGGTCTACGCCATCGGCGATCTCGTCGGCCCGCCATGGCTCGCGCACAAGGCGAGCCACGAGGGCGTCATCTGCGTCGAGAAGATCGCCGGTCTGGCTCACGTGCAGCCGCTGGATACGAGGAACATCCCAGGCTGCACCTATTGCCGCCCGCAGGTCGCTTCCGTCGGCCTCACCGAGGCGCAGGCGAAGGCGGAAGGGCACGAGGTGCGCGTCGGCCGGTTTCCCTTCATCGGCAACGGCAAGGCGATCGCGCTTGGCGAGCCCGAGGGCATGATCAAGACGGTCTTCGACGCCAAGACCGGCGAACTGCTCGGCGCGCACATGATCGGCGCGGAGGTGACGGAGATGATCCAGGGCTACACCATCGCGCGCACGCTTGAGAGCACCGAGGCCGAACTGATGCACACCGTCTTCCCGCACCCGACGGTGAGCGAGGCGATGCACGAGGCCGTGCTTGACGCCTATGGACGGGCGATCCACTTCTAGCGCGCCGGCACGGCGCCCAAGCCGCGCGGCTTTGCGCGAGCACGACATGCCCACCCGCATCCTGCCCACCCGCATCGTGATCGACCACCGCACCGGCACCGCCGCAGAGCGCCACCCCGAGAAGGCGCACCGGCCGGATAACCCGATCCAGCGCAAGCCGGGCTGGATCCGGGTCAAGGCGCCCAACCATCCGGTCTATTTCGAGACCCGCGACCTCATGCGCGGCAACCGGCTGGCGACGGTGTGCGAGGAGGCCGCCTGCCCGAATATCGGCGAATGCTGGTCCCAGCGCCACGCCACCATGATGATCATGGGCGAGACCTGCACCCGCGCCTGCGCCTTCTGCAATGTCCGCACCGGCCAGCCGGCGCCGCTGGAGGCCGATGAGCCCGCCCGGGTGGCCGACGCCGTCGCCCGGCTCGGCCTGCGCCACGTCGTCATCACGTCGGTCGATCGCGATGATCTGGCCGATGGCGGCGCAGCCCATTTCGCCGCCGTCATCGCCGCGCTGCGCGCCGCCGCCCCCGCCACTACCGTCGAGGTGCTGACCCCCGATTTCCTGCGCAAGCCAGGCGGAGCCGAGACGTTGGCGCAAGCGCGGCCGGACGTCTTCAACCATAATCTGGAGACCGTTCCGCGCCTCTACCCGACCATCCGCCCCGGCGCGCGCTACTACCAGTCGCTGCGCCTGCTCGATCGGGTGAAGGCGCTTGAGCCGCGCATCTTCACCAAGTCCGGCCTCATGGTCGGGCTCGGCGAAACGCGGCCGGAGATTCTCCAGGTGATGGACGATCTGCGCGTCGCCGACGTCGATTTTCTCACCATCGGCCAGTATCTGCAGCCGACGGTGAAGCACGCCGCGGTCGATCGCTTCGTCCCGCCGGAAGAATTCACCGAACTCGCCGCGCTGGCCCGCGCGCGCGGCTTCGCCATGGTCGCATCCTCGCCCCTGACGCGCAGCTCCTACCATGCCGACGCCGACTTCGCCGCGTTGCGCGCCGCCCGGGCTGCCTCGGTCCAGGGATAAGCGCATGCCGACGCATGCCGAACGCCGCGTGGTTCCCTATCGGCCGGAACAGCTCTTCGACCTCGTCGCCGATGTCGGACGCTATCCGCAGTTCCTGCCGTGGTGCGTCGGCGCGCGGGTGCTGACCCGCGACGAGGAGAAGCTGCTGGCCGATCTCACCATCGGCTTCGGCCCGTTCCGCGAAAGCTTCCGCTCGCGCGTGGTGCTGGAACGGCCGCAGCGGATCAATGTCCGCTACGAGAACGGTCCGTTCCGCTATCTGAACAACCACTGGGTCTTCGATCCCCACCCGCGCGGCTGCTCGCTCGACTTCTTCGTCGATTTCGAGTTCCGCAGCCGTATGTTGCAGGCCGCCATCGGCGTCGTCTTCAACGAGGCGGTGCGGCGCATGGTCAATGCGTTCCAGAAGCGCGCCCGGGATGTGTATGGTCCGCCACCGGCGACGCTGGCCGTCCGCCCCGCCGCGACGGGCATCTCCCCCGCCAAAGCCGAAAGCTGAACGCGATGAAATTCACCCCCGCCCCACCGGACCCGTCCCTGCCGCCGGTGCGTGCCAATCTCTACTCCGATACCCAGAGCAAGCCGACGGCAGCGATGCGCGCGGCGATGGTGGCGGCAGAGGTCGGCGACGAGCAGCGCGGCGAGGACCCGACGGTTAACGCGCTCTGCGCCCGCATGGCCACCCTGCT
>JAJZFF010000078.1 GCA_021805485.1 Pseudomonadota bacterium | reverse complement strand
ATAGGCGCCGTCGATCCCGTGGCGTTCGAGCCAGGTGCCGTGCAGGCGGGGCGAGCGGGAATGGGCGACCGGATAGCCGATCACCCCGGCGAGGCGTGCGTGGCCGGAAAGGATCATCCGCCGTTTCGATCATGAAGCGCGGCGTCGGGCAAGGGGCGGTTTCGCGCCGGCGATTCCGCGCCATATCCGCGGCAGCATGGAGGCATGGGATGATGGGTGCGGCGATGAATGACGTGGCGGTGGTGTTCGGCGCGGGCGGCGGCATCGGCGGCGCGCTGGTGGCTGCGCTTAGGCGCGACCCGCGCTTCGCCGCGGTGATCGGGCTCGGGCGGGGCAGCACGCCACGCTTCGACCTGCTCGATGAGGCGAGCATCGCGGAAGCGGTGCGGGCGGTGGCGGCGCGGGGCGCGATCCGCCTCGCGATCGACGCCACGGGGTTTCTGCACGACGCGGCACAGATGCCGGAGAAGAGCCTGCGCGAACTGGACGCCGCGCGCCTCGCCCGCAGCTTCGCGCTGAACGCGATCGGCCCGGCGCTGCTGATGAAGCATCTGCTGCCCGCCCTGCCGCGCGAGGGGCGGGCGGTGTTCGCCACGCTGTCGGCGCGCGTGGGCAGCATCGGCGATAACCGGCTCGGCGGGTGGTATGGTTATCGCGCCTCGAAGGCGGCGCTGAACCAGCTCGTGCGGACGGCATCGGTCGAGCTGGCGCGGCGGTCGCAGGCGGCGATCTGCGTCGCACTGCATCCGGGCACGGTGGCGACCGGGCTTTCCGCCCCCTTCGCCGCCACCGGGCTCGATGTGCAGGCGCCGGAGGTCGCGGCGGCGCGGCTGCTCGCGGTGATCGACCGCCTCACCCCGGCCGGGAGCGGCGGGTTTTTCGACCATCGCGGCGAGGCGGTGCCGTGGTAGGCTCAGGCCGTATAGGCCGCGCGGCCGGCGGAAAGCGCGTCGTCCAGCAGGTCGAGCCGGTCCTGGCCCCAGAAAACCTCGCCGTTCAGGATGTAGGAGGGCGCGCCGAACACGCCGGCGGCCTCGGCCATCTCGCGGTTGCGCTGATAGGCGGCTTCGATCTCGGGCGCGGCGGCGCGGGCCTGGAGTTCGGGACCGATGCCGGACGCGGCGGCGAGATCGGCGATGGTCGCCGGATCGGCGAGGTTGCGCTCCTCGGCCCAGACCGCGGCGAAGACGCGACGGAGAAACCCATCCGGGTCGCCGCCGGCTTCGACGATGGCGATGGCCAGGCGATCCGCCAGCGCCGGGTCCACCGGAAAGAATTGCGGGTGAAGGTTAAGCGCGAGACCCCGCCGGGCGCGCCAGCGCTGCAATTCGACCAGCCGGTAGTGCTGGCGCACCTTGTGGCGCTTCGCCAGCGGCAGGCCGCCGGTTTCGGCGAAGATGGCGCCGAGCGGCACCGGGCGATACTCGATCGCGGCGCCGTGGCGGCGGGCGATGTCGAGAAAGGCGGCATGGCCGAGATAGGTCCAGGGCGAATGGCTGGTGAAGACATAGGTGATGGTGGCGGCCATGGGCGATTTCCTCCGCGCTGCTTGCGTGCTGCGCCCATGTTGATAGGGAAGGAGCGCGCCGGCGCCAAGGGCGGCCCGGCGGCGACCACCGCACCCCGGAGAGACCGAACCGCATGAGTTCCATCCTGACCCTTTCCTGCCGCAACCGGCCCGGCATCGTCGGCGCCGTCGGCCATTTCCTGCACGCGCACGGGCAGGACATCCGCGAGGCGCAGCAATTCGACGACCGGGCGAGCGGGCGGTTCTTCATGCGCGTGGTTTTCGCGCCGGTGGGCGATGCGCCGGCGTCCGGGCTGGAGGCGGAATTCGCCGCGGTGGGAAGCGAATTCGGCATGGACTGGGAGATCACCCCGAGCGGGCATCGGATGCGGACGATGATCCTCGTCTCGCGGTTCGATCACTGCCTGGTCGACCTGCTCTACCGCCAGCGGATCGGCGAGCTGCCGATGGACATCGTCGGCGTGATCGCCAACCACCCGCGCGAGAGCTACGCCCATCTCGATCTCGACGGAATTCCCTTCCACCATCTGCCGATCGCGCCGGAGTCGAAAATGGAGCAGGAGGCCGAGGTGTGGCGGCTGATGCGCGAGAGCGGCGCGGAACTCGCCATCCTCGCGCGCTACATGCAGGTGCTGTCGGACGGGCTGGTGGCGAAGCTCGCCGGGCGCTGCATCAACATCCACCATTCCTTCCTGCCCGGCTTCAAGGGAGCAAAGCCCTATCACCAGGCCTATGCGCGCGGGGTGAAGCTGATCGGCGCGACGGCGCATTACGTCACCACCGCGCTCGACGAGGGGCCGATCATCGAGCAGGATGTCGAGCGCATCTCGCATGGCGACACGCCGGAGGCGCTGGTGCGCAAGGGGCGCGACATCGAGCGCCGGGTGCTGGCGCGCGCCGTGCTCGGCCATCTGGAGCGGCGGGTGTTCATCAGCGGCAGCAAGACGGTGGTGTTCGCCGGCTAGAGCACGTTCCGATCCTTCCGGATCGGATGTCGTGCTCTATCTTGTTGATCACCAGAGCATCTTTATCCGATCCTTTCGGATCGGATATAGTTCTCTATCATATTGATAAACAGAGCATCTTTATCCGATCAGATGGCTCCATCTGATCGGATGATGCTCTGAAGCGAGGAGGGAACGGAAATGTCGCGCGCGGTATTGTTCGACACGGAAACGACGGGGCTGGAGCCGCTCGGCGGCGACCGGGTGATCGAGGTCGCGGCGATCGAGCTGTGGAACGACCTGCCGACGGGCAAGGTGTTCCACACGCTGATCGACCCCGAGCGCGACATCCCCGCCGAGGCGAGCCGGGTGCATGGCATGACCAGCGCGGATGTCGCCGGCAAGCCTAAATTCGCCGAGATCGCCGCCGAGTTATTGGAATTCTTCGCCGCCGATCCGCTGGTCGCGCATAACGCGCCGTTCGATTTCGGCTTTCTCGACGCCGAGTTCGCCCGCATCGGCCAGGCCGCCCTCGACAAGGCGCGGATGATCGACACGCTGGCGCTGGCCAAGCAGCGCTTTCCGGGGATGCCCAACTCGCTCGACGCGCTGTGCCGCCGCTTCGACATCGACCTGTCCGCCCGCACCACCCATAACGCCCTGCTCGACTGCACGCTGCTCGCGGAAGTCTATGTCGAGCTGACCGGCGGGCGGCAGCGCGGGCTCGACCTCGCCGCCGAGAGCGCGATCCGGCTCGTCGAATACCGCAGCGAGGGGCCGCGCACGCCGCGCCCGGTCGTGGCGAGTGCGGCGGAGCTGGCGGCGCACGAGGCGTTCGTCGAGACGCTGAAGGAGCCGGTCTGGCGGCTCGATCAGGCGGCGCCGACCGACCACAGCGCGAAGGCGTAGTTCAGCGCGGTCTGCTTCAGCGCGTCGAACCGGCCGGCGGCGCCGGCATGGCCGGCCTCCATGTCGATCTTGAGCAGCGCCGGCGCGGTTCCGGTGGCGAGCGCGCGCAGGCGGGCGATGAATTTCGCTGGCTCCCAATAGGTCACCCGCGGGTCCGACAGGCCGCCGGTGCACAGGATCGGCGGATAGGCGCGCGCCGCCAGATTGTCATAGGGCGAATAGGCGGCGATCGTGTCGTAGGCGGCGGGGTCGGTGATCGGGTTGCCCCATTCCGGCCATTCCGGCGGGGTGAGGGGGAGCGTGTCGTCGGAGATCGTGTTCAGCACGTCGAGGAACGGCACCTCGGCGATCACCCCGGCCCAGAGATCGGGCCGCATGGTGAAGGCGGCGCCGACCAGCAGCCCGCCGGCCGAGCCGCCCTGGGCGACGATGTTGCCGGCGCGCGCGTAGCCGCTGCCGATCAGCGCCTCGGCGGCGGCGATGAAATCGGTGAAGCTGTTCATCTTGTGCGCGGCGCGGCCGCCGAGGAACCAGTTCCACCCTTTCTC
>JAJZFF010000180.1 GCA_021805485.1 Pseudomonadota bacterium | reverse complement strand
GGCCGGTGGTGCCGGAGGTGTAGAGGATATAGAGCGGGTCGGTCGCGGCGACGGGGACGGGATCGTGCGGGGCGGCGGCGGCCTCGGCGTCGAGATAGTCCTCGTCGCGGCCGGGGATCAGATCGGCGCGGATGGCCTCGCGTTGGAAGATCAGGCAGGCGAGCGGCTTGTGGGCGGCGCGATCGAGGGCGGCGTCGAGGATCGGCTTGTAGGGGACGACGCGGCCGGGTTCGAGGCCGCAGGAGGCGGCGATGACGAGTTTCGGCTGCGCGGAGTCGATGCGGCTGGCCAGCTCGGGGGCGGCGAACCCACCGAAGACGACGGAATGGATGGCGCCGAGCCGGGCGCAGGCGAGCATCGCGATCGCCGCTTCGGGGACCATCGGCATGTAGATCACCACGCGGTCGCCCTTCGCGACACCGCGGGCGGCGAGCGCGCCGGCGAGTTTCGCCACCCGGTCGCGCAGGGCGCGGTAGGTGTAGCGGGCGATGCGGCCTTCCATCGCGCTGTCCCAGATCAGGGCGATGCGCTCGCCGGCGCCGGCGGCGATATGGCGGTCGAGGCAGTTGGCGGCGGTGTTCAGCGTGCCGCCGGCGAACCAGCGGCCGAACGGGCCCTGGGCGGGGTCGAACACCGAGTCATAGGGGGTGATCCAGTCGATGCGGCGAGCGGCCTCGTCCCAGTAGGCTTCCGGGGCCTGATGCCATGACTCGTATTGCGCCTGGTAACCGCTGGACATGTTTCCGCTCCCTCGCTTCCGTTGGCCGGTCGTTACGGAGAGACTAGGGGCAAGCTAGGCCGCGGGCAATCGGGTTCGGGGAAGTGTCGGCGCGAAGCAAAGTCAGACGTCGCGGAACCGCGCGCTGGTTCAGTATGGCAGCGCGGAACCGCGCGCTGCTGGAGGTCCGGGCGGGAATCGAACCCACATCCAAGGATTTGCAGTCCTCTGCATAGCCACTCTGCCACCGGACCGGCGCACGACTGAGAGCGGCTTATCGGGCCGGGCCGGGCTGTGGTCAAGCCCCGCGGCGGCGGACGGCTTTGCCCGATCGCGCCCCGCGTCCTATAGAGGGGCGGCCCCAGCGTAGAGGATCCCCGATGTCGGACAATGAACGGTATTTCCGCGACGCCCGCACCCTGATGGTGGACGGCCAGATCCGGCCCAACAATATCGCGGATGACCGGGTCATCACCGCGATGCGGACGATCCGGCGCGAGCGGTTCTGCCCGCCGGCGCAGATGGGCCGTGCCTATTCCGATGCCGACCTGCCGCTCGGCCATGGACGGTTCATGCCGGCGCCGCTGACCATTGCGCGGCTGGCGCAAGCCGCCGCCACGCAGCCGGGCACGCGGGTGCTGGTGGTGGGGGCCAACACCGGCTACGGCGCCGCGGTGCTCGCCTCCGGCGGCGCGACGGTGGTGGCGCTCGAGGACGACGAGGCGCTGCGCGCCATGGCGGCGGAAGCGCTGGCGGCGGAGGCGGCGGATGTACTGCTGCTGGCCGGGCCGCTTGCGGCCGGGGCGCCGGCGCATGCGCCATACGACGTCATCGTGATCGAGGGCGCGGTCGATATGCTGCCGGCGGCCTTCGCGGCGCAGCTGGCGCCGGGGGGCCGGCTCATCACCATCCTGAACGATGATGGCGTCGGCCGGCTGGTGGTTGCCGAGGCGGTGGGCGGCGCCTTCGCGCACCGGACGCTTGCCGACCGGAACGCGCCGTTGTTAGCATCGTTTCAGCGTAAGGCGGCATTCAGTTTTTGATCATAAAGAAATGATAGGTTTCATGTCCTCTTTTCAGGAGACACGGCATTTGCAGGCATTGCGAGCGAAACCGGGATGGCGGCGTCGGGCCGCGCTCTGGGCCGCGCTGCCGATGGCGGCGCTGCTGGCGGCGCCGGCGGCGCGGGCCGGCGACGCAAGGCCCTCGACCCTGACCGCGGCGCTGGCGGAAGCCTATTCGAACAATCCGACCCTGCAGGAACAGCGGGCGACGCTGCGCGCCACCGACGAGAACGTGCCGGCGGCGCTTTCCGGCTGGCGGCCCACCGTCACGATCCAGGGGTCGGCCGGGCGCGTCGACGAGACCACGGAATCCGCGTTCAACGTCGGCAACCCGCCGATCCTGACGCGCAACAGCCTGACCGCGGCGCGCAACGACGCGACCGGGCAGATCACCGTCAACCAGTCGATCTTCGATGGCGGGCTGACCGCCGCCAAGCTGCATGAGGCGAAGAACAGCGTCTACGCCGCCAGGGCGCAGCTGCTCGCGACCGAGCAGACCGTCTTCGCCAAGGTGGTCAATGCCTATGTGACCGTCATCACCGACCGTCACCTGCTCGATCTCGACATCAACAACGAGAACGTCCTCGCCCAGCAGCTGCGCGCGGTGAAGGACCAGTTCAATGTCGGCGAGATCACCGAAACCTCGGTGGCGCAGGCCGAGGCCTCGCTCGCCGGGGCGCAGGAACAGGTCGCGGTGGCGAAGGGCAACCTGCATATCGCCGACGAGAGCTTCCGCCAGCTTGTCGGCTCCTATCCGGCGCGGACACTGGTGCCGCCGCAGCCGCTCGAACTGCCGGTGCGGGGCAAGACCCCCCTCGCCCATGCCGCGCTGCGCAACAATCCCGACGTGGTGGCGGCGCTGTTCACCATGGCGTCGAAGAAGGATTCGGTCGATGCCGCGGTGGCCGGGCTCGGGCCGCAGCTCTCCCTCTCGGCCTCGGCCTTCGACGAGTCGAACCCCGGCGGGCCGCATTCGCGCTCCACCGGCGGGCAGATCCTCGCCAACCTGACCATCCCGCTCTACCAGGGCGGCAAGGAATATGCCGCGATCCGGCAGGCGCGGGACAATGTGCAGTATGCCTATTCGGCGGTGATCGACGCCCAGCGGACGGCGGTGCAGCAGGCGACCCAGGCATGGGAGGGGCTGAAGGCCTCGAAGGCGGCGATCGTCAGCACCCGCGCGCAGATCAAGGCCGACGCGATCGCGCTCGACGGCACCGAGCGGCAGGAAATCGTCGGCACGCGCGACACGCTCGACGTGCTGAACGCGCAGCAGCTCCTGTTCAACGCGCAGACCACGCAGATCCAGAACATCGCCAACGAGGTCGAGCAGTCCTATGCGATCGCCGCCGCGATCGGCCGGCTGACGGCGACCGATCTCGCCCTGCCGGTGACGCATTACGACGACCTCAAATACTACGACACCGTGAAGGACGCCCTGTTCGGCAATGGCGACGTCGCGTTCCGCAACGCCGGCATCGCCCCGGACGGCACCCTTCTCGCCCGGCCCAAAATGGCGCCAAGCGGCCCGACCGAACTGCATATCCAGCCCGAGGACACACACCCATGAGCGGAACGCCAACGGACCCCGCGGCCGAACCCTCGATGGACGAAATCCTTTCCTCCATCCGCCGCATCCTGAAAGATGACGATGCCGTCGCCATGCCGGCGCCGGACGTGCCCGAGGAGGCGGGGAAACCCGTGCTCGACCTCGATCCGTCGATGATCGTGGCCGAGGGGCGCGGCCCGGGGAAGGCCGGCGGCGCGGCCGAGTTCGAGCAGCCGGGCGCCGTCGCCTCGGCGCCGGCGCTGTCGCCGGCGACGCCGCCGGGCATGGCCACCGGACAGACGGTCGATGCCGCCGCGATGTCGCTGCAGAATCCGGAACGCCTGGTCAGCGCCGAGGCCGCGGAGCGCGCCGCGAGCCATATCGACTCGCTGCGCCGCACGGTTTCGGCGGATCGGGGACTTTCGCTCGGCCGCGGCGACCTCACGATCGAGGACGTCGTCCGCTCGGAAGTGCGCCCGCTGCTGAAGGCCTGGCTCGACGCCCATCTGCCCAATCTCGTGGAGCGGATCGTCCGCGCCGAGATCGAGCGGCTGATCGGCGAGGAGGGCCGCTAGGCCGCTGCTCCTGAACTTCGCGGGTGGATTT
>JAJZFF010000071.1 GCA_021805485.1 Pseudomonadota bacterium | reverse complement strand
CCCCGTCGTCGCGGAACGGCGAGGCGGCGGCGAGGTCGGCGATTTCGGCGCGGACGGAGGGGCGTTCCTCGTCGAGGAACCCGGCCACCGCCCGGCGCAGTCCTGCGTGGGCGATCCAGTGGGCGGAGAAGGTTGGCTGGGGCAGGTAGCCGCGCTGCAGCTTGTGCGCGCCCTGGGCGCCGGCCTCGACGCGGCGGATGCCGTGTTCGATGGCGAAGTCCATGGCGCGGTAGTAGCAGAGTTCGAAGTGCAGGAACGGGAGCTCCCGCACCGCGCCCCAGTTGCGGCCGTAGAGCGTGTCGGTGCCGAGCAGGTTCAGCGCGCCGGCGACCGGTTCGCCGTTGTGTTCGGCGAGCATCAGCACCACCGCGTCGCCGAGGCGTTCGCCGAGCAGGGGGAAGAAGCGCTCGGTGAGGTAGGCGCTGCCCCATTTGCGGTCCACGGTGGAGGTGTAGAAGCGGTAGAAGGCGCGCCAGTGGTGCGGCCGGATCTCGGCGCCGCGCAGGGTGAGGAAGTCGAGCCCGGCGGCCTGCGCGTCGCGGCGCTCGCGGCGAAGCTGCTTGCGCTTGCGCGAGGCGAGGGCCGCGAGGAAGTGCTCGAAGCTGGCGTAGCCGGCGTTCTCCCAGTGGAACTGCAGGCCGATACGCGGCACGTAGCCGTGCGCGACGAGGGCCGCCTGCTCGGCCTCGCTGCAGAAGGTGACGTGGACGGAGGAGAGCTCCATTTCCTCGCAGGCCTGGCGCAGCGCGGCGGCGAGGATGGAAGGCGTGGCCGGGCCGTCGGGGCGGCAGAGCAGGCGCGGGCCGGGCACCGGGCTGAACGGCACCGCCACCTGCAGCTTGGGGTAGTAGTCTCCGCCGGCGCGCTCGAAGGCGTTGGCCCAGCCATGGTCGAAGACGTATTCGCCGTAGGAATGCGCCTTGGCGTACATCGGCGCTGCGGCGAGGAGCGTGCCGTCCCGGGCGCGCAGGGCGGCGTGCTGCGGCAGCCAGCCGGTGCGCTCGCCGGCCGAGCCGGACTCCTCGATCGCCGCGAGGAAGGCGTGGGAGACGAACGGATTGTCGGCGCCGGCGCAGGCATCCCAGTCGGCGGCCGGGATCTCCGATATGGCCGGGTGCAGGGTCAGCGTCAGGGCGTCGGCGGTCATGCTGGGGAGGTGGGCGTGATGGTGGCGGGCGGAAGGGTGGCGGCCTCGGCGCCGTAGCTGGTGCGCGGAATGGCGGCGAAGGCGGCGGCGACGGCGGGGTCGAGCAGGGCGGCGAGTTCCGCCTCGTGCTCGTAGTCCGGCATCAGGCGGGCCAGCGCGGCGTCGGGCCGGCTGGCGGGATGGAAATAGATCTCGCTGAGCCCGTCCGGCAGGTGCCGCGCCAGGGCCAGCAGGCGCGGCGCGGTCATATGGCCGGACCAGGCGAGGCCGAAAGCGTGGTCGTTCACCGCCAGCCCGGCGCGGCTGGCCTGGGCGCGCAGCACGCGGCTCCAGGCGGCGAGCGCGCGGGCGCCGAGGCCGGCGCTGGTGCCGCAGGCGGCGAGCGGCGCGGCGGGCTCGGCGGGGATGCGCAGCGCCCGCAGCCCGTAGCGCCGCCCGATGCGGATCATCAGCCCCGCCACCACGGGATGGAGATGCATGTGCTTGTGCGCGTTGGCGTGATCGAGCGCGAGGCCGGTGGCGGCGAAGGCGGCGAACTGGGCCTCGATCTCGGCTTCGAGCTGGCGCCTGGCGGCGAAGGCGTAGGCGAAGCCGCGGCGCAGCTGATCGCTGCCGAACCAGCCGGACGCATCGACGAGATCGGGGATCGCGGCCGGCGCCAGCACGGCGTTGCCCTCGACGAGGACGAGATGCAGCCCGACGCAGAGGCGCGGCATGGCGCGCGCGCGGCGCACCGCGTCCGCCGCCGCCGGGCCGGCCACCATCAGGCTTGCGGCATCGAGCAGTCCTTCGCGGTGGGCCTGCTCCACCGCCTCGTTGACGGCGGGCGAGAGGCCGAAATCGTCGGCCGAGAAGATGACGCGCCGCAAGGGCCGCGTCAGGCGGCGCTCTTGCTGGTCTGCCGCTCGCGCAGGAACTGGAAGAACTCGCGCCCCTCGCGCAGGCGGCGGACCAGCATCTGCGGGCTGGTCAGCATCTCGCCGACGATGGAGGCGATCTTCGGCGCGCGCAGATAGAAGCGGCGATAGAATTCCTCGACGCCGTCGAACATCTCGGTGTGGGACAGATGCGGATAGTGCAGCGGCGCGATCTGCACGCCGTGATCGTCGACGAGTTCGGCGTGGCGCGCATCGAGCCAGCCATTCTCCACCGCCTGGCGGTAGAGGAAGGTGCCGGGGTAGGGCGCGGCGAGCGAGACCTGCAGCGTGTGCGGGTTCACCTCCATGGCGAAGCGGATGGTCTCCTCGATGGTTTCGCGCGTCTCGCCGGGCAGGCCGAGAATGAAGGTGCCGTGGATCTTGATGCCGAGCTCGCGGCAATCCTTGCTGAACTTCTTCGCGACCTCGATGCGCATGCCCTTCTTGATGTTGAAGAGAATCTGCTGGTTGCCGCTCTCGTAGCCGACGAGGAGCAGGCGCAGGCCGTTGTCCTTCAGCACTTTCAGCGTCTCGCGCGGCACGTTGGCCTTGGCGTTGCACGACCAGGTGATGCCGAGCTTGCCCAGCTCGCGCGCGATCGCCTCGGCGCGGGGCAGATTGTCGGTGAAGGTGTCGTCGTCGAAGAAGAATTCGCGCACTTCGGGGAAATACGAGCGCGCCAGACGGATTTCCTCGATCACGTGCTCGACGCTGCGGACCCGGTAGCGATGCCCGCCGACGGTCTGCGGCCAGAGGCAGAAGGTGCAGCGCGATTTGCAGCCGCGCCCGGTGTAGAGCGAGATGTAGGGATGCTTGAGGTAGCCGATGAAATAATCCTCGATCCGCAGGTCGCGCTTGTAGACTTCGG
The DNA here is from genome assembly GCA_021805485.1 of Pseudomonadota bacterium. Next base: position 1,005 of record JAJZFF010000071.1, on the reverse strand, counting down.
TGACGAAGGGCAGGGCGTCCATGTTCTCGAGAATCTCGCGATCCTCGTTGTGGGTGATGGCGCCGTCGCGCCCGCGCCAGGAGAGGCCGCGGATGGCGCCGAGGTCCTTGCCCTCGGCGACGTCGAGCACGGTGAAGTCGAACTCGTTGCGCGCCACCCAGTCGATCGGCCCGCCGTCGCGCAGGCTTTCCGCCGGCTGCACCGCGACCTTGGCGCCGACGAAGCCGATCGAGATGCCCGGGCGCGCATCCTTGATCGCCTGGGCGACGCGGACGTCGTTGGCGAAGGAGGGCGTGGAGGTGTGGATGACGACGAGATCATGCTGTTTCGCCGCCGCCAGCACGGTCTCGAGCGAGACGCCCGCCGGCGGGGCGTCGATCAGCTTGCTGCCCGGCACCAGCGCCGCCGGCTGGGCGAGCCAGGTCGGATACCAGAAGGAACGGATCTCGCGCCGCGCCTGGTAGCGTGAGCCGGCGCCGCCGTCGAACCCGTCGAAGGAGGGCGGCTGCAGGAACAAGGTCTTCATCATCGCGGTGGTCCCCCTATGCCGCTTCTTTGCCCACCGGGATCCCCGCGCGCAAGGGGGCCGGGCGGTCGACCGCCATGAGCTGGCCGCGCCAATGCACCGTATCGCCGAGAAAGCTGGCCACGATCAGCCCGATCGAGAGCAGATCCCGCGGCGCCAGCAGCCAGAGCGGCACGCTCGGAGCCAGCCCCAGGCTACGATCGATGCCGCGCGCGGCAGCGGCCCGCGCCGCCCATGTCGCCGCCGCCAGCAGTAGCGCCCAGGCCGCCCCGGCGGAGGCGATCACCGCCAGCGCAGCCCAGGCCAGCGGATATTGCACGGCGGAGGCGGCGAAGCCGAGCGGGGCCAGCGAGCGCACGGTGCGCGCCCAGCGCAGCTCGTGGCGCAGCAGCGCGCGCAGGGTGGTCTCCGGCACCGTCGTCGCCGGCAGGCTGGGCGCCAGCGCGACGGCGAGTCCGCGGGCGGCGATGAGCTGACCG
>JAJZFF010000348.1 GCA_021805485.1 Pseudomonadota bacterium | reverse complement strand
CCAGGTCGGGGGGCGCGAAGGCGGCGAACACCCAGCCGGTCGCCGTACCGGTGAGCGCGAACACCGACCCGGCGCGCAGATTGGCGTGCACCTGCGTCGCCGCCTCGTGGACCCGCACCACCGTCGGACCATGGTCGCCCCAGACCGAGATCGTCACCATCAGTCCGAGCCGGTCCGAGAGCGCGCCGATCATATCCGAGGTGATGCGCAGCGGATCGGAGACGCGCAGCCGGGCAAGGCCCATGCGCAGCGCGAACGGACCCAGCCGGTAGCGGCTGCCATCCGCTTCCTGCTCGACCAGTTCGAGCTTGCGCAGACTGACCAGGTAGGCGTGCGCCTGCGCCGGCGTCACCGCCGCCGCGGCCGCGAGGTCGCGCAGCATCATCGGCCCGGCATGGGCGGTCAGCGCGGCGAGGATCCGCCCTGCCACCTCGACCGACTGCACGCCCCGGCTGTGCGACGCCATGCGCGCCCCGCTGCCGCCCGCATTCGCGTCAGGCGGTCCGGTCGGCCGAGCTTCCGAGCGCGGACTGCGCCGCGGCGAGACGGGCGACCGGGACGCGGTAGGGGCTGCAGGAGACGTAGTCGAGCCCGATCTCCTCGCAGAAGGCGATCGACGACGGATCCCCGCCATGCTCGCCGCAGATGCCGAGCTTGATGTTGGGACGGGTGTGCCGCCCCTTCTCGGAGGCCAGACGCACCAGCGCCCCGACGCCGTCGCGGTCGAGCGAGACGAACGGGTCCTTGGGCAGGATGCCGAGCTCGACATAGCGCGGCAGGAACTTCCCGGCATCGTCGCGGGAGAGCCCGAACGTCGTCTGGGTCAGGTCGTTGGTGCCGAAGCTGAAGAAATCGGCTGTCTCGGCGATGGCGTCGGCGATCAGGGCGGCGCGCGGCAGCTCGATCATGGTGCCGACGGAATATTCCAGCCTGCGCCCGGCCGCGGCGAAGACCTCCTTCGCCACCCGCTCGACGATGGCCCGGGTGATTTCCAGCTCCCGCCGGATGCCGACCAGCGGGATCATGATCTCCGGCACCGGCGCGTGTCCGGTCTCCTCGGCGACGGCCAGCGCGCCCTCGAAAATGGCGCGCGCCTGCATCTCATAGATTTCGGGGTAGGTGATGCCGAGCCGGCAGCCGCGATGGCCGAGCATCGGGTTCGCCTCGGCGAGCTCCATGGCGCGCCGGCGCATGGCTTCGAGCCCGACGCCGGCGGCGGCGGCGACCTCGGCCAGTTCCTCGTCGGTGTGGGGCAGGAATTCGTGCAGCGGCGGGTCGAGCAGGCGGATGGTGACGGGCAGCCCGGCCATGATGCGGAACAGCGCGATGAAATCCCGCCGCTGGAACGGCAGCAGCTTCTCCAGCGCGGCGCGGCGCCCGGCCTCGTCATGCGCCATGATCATCTGGCGCACGGCGCCGATCCGCTCGGGCTCGAAGAACATGTGCTCGGTGCGGCACAGCCCGATGCCCTCGGCGCCGAACTTGCGCGCCGTCTCGGCATCGAGCGGCGTTTCCGCGTTGGCGCGAATGCGCAGCCGGCGGGCCTGATCGGCCCATTCCATCAGCGTCGCGAAATCGCCCGACATCGCCGGCTCGATCATCGCCACCGAACCGGCCAGCACCTCGCCGGTGGCGCCGTCGAGGGTGATGATCTCGCCGGCATGCAGCGTCTGGCCGCCGGCCGAGAGCGTCTGGGCGCTGTAATCGACGACGATGCCGCCGGCCCCGGCAACGCAGGGCCGGCCCATGCCGCGCGCCACCACCGCGGCGTGGCTCGTCATGCCGCCACGGGTGGTGAGGATGCCGCGCGCGGCGTGCATGCCGTGGATATCCTCCGGGCTGGTCTCGATGCGCACCAGCACCACCGCCTCGCCCTTGGCGGCGCGGCTCTGCGCCTCGTCGGCATTGAAGACGATGGCGCCGGTGGCCGCGCCGGGGCTCGCCGGCAGCCCCTTGGCCAGCAGCGTGCGCGGCGCCTTCGGGTCGAGCGTCGGGTGCAGCAGTTGGTCGAGGGAGGACGGATTGACCCGCCGAACCGCCTCGTTCTGGTCGATCAGCCCCTGACGCGCCATCTCGACGGCGATGCGCAGCGCCGCCGCGGCGGTGCGCTTGCCGTTGCGTGTCTGCAGCATGTACAGCCGGTTCTGCTGCACCGTGAACTCGATGTCCTGCATGTCGCGATAGTGCTGCTCCAGCGTCTCGCGCACGCGGCACAGCTCTGCATAGGCGGCGGGCATCGCCTGTTCCAGGCTCACCTCGCCCGGCTTGGCGTGGGCGGCGGAGAGCGGCTGCGGCGTGCGGATGCCGGCGACGACATCCTCGCCCTGCGCGTTCACCAGATATTCGCCGTAGAAGACGTTCTCGCCCGTGGACGGATCGCGGGTGAAGCAGACGCCGGTGGCGCAGTCGGTGCCCATGTTGCCGAAGACCATGGCCTGGACATTGACCGCGGTGCCCCAGTCGGCGGGGATGTCGTGCAGGCGGCGATAGGTGTTGGCGCGCGGGTTCATCCACGAGCCGAACACGGCGCCGATGGCCCCCCAGAGCTGCTCCTCCGGGTCCTGCGGGAAGGGCTTGCCGGTCTCGGCCTCGACCATGTCCTTGTAGCCATCGACGACGCGGTGCCAGTCCTGGGCGGAGAGCGCGGTATCCTCGGTCAGCCCCTCGTCCAGCTTGACGTGGTCGATGATCTCCTCGAAGCGGTGGTGATCGACGCCGAGCACGACCGAGCCGTACATCTGGATGAACCGGCGGTAGCTGTCCCAGGCGAAGCGGGCATCGTTGGCCGCGTCCGCCAGGCCCTGCACGGTGAGGTCGTTGAGGCCGAGATTGAGCACCGTATCCATCATCCCCGGCATCGAGACGCGCGCGCCGGAGCGGACGGAGACCAGGAGCGGATGGTGCTTGTCACCGAATTTCAGCCCCACCGCCGTCTCGATGCCGGCCATCGCCGCGCGCACCTGCTGAGCGAGATCCGCCGGGTAGGCGCGGTCGCTTTCGTAGAAGGCGGTGCAGACCTCGGTGGTGATGGTGAAGCCGGGCGGCACCGGCAGGCCGATCAGGGCCATCTCGGCCAGGTTGGCGCCCTTGCCGCCGAGCAGGTTGCGCATGTCCGCGCGGCCCTCGTTGCGGCCGGCGCCGAAGCTGTAGACCCACTTGGTCATCGGGAGGGCTCCTTCAGCCTTCGATCAGGGAAAAATCAGCAAATCGATTCATGGTGCGACGGATCTGTGAAAGCAGCTTTAGCCGATTCCGGCGCAATGCGGGATCGGCGGCATTGACCGTCACCTTCTCGAAAAAAACATCGATCGGTCCGCGCAGCGCGGCCATGGCGCGGACCTCGTCCTCGACGCGCTCGACCTGCACCGCGGCCTGGATCGCGGCCAGCGCCGTGGCGAGAGTCTCGTCCAGGCGACCCTCCTCCGGTTCGTGGAACCGTGCCGGATCCGCCTGGCCATCGTGCGGCCCGTCCTTCTTCTCCTCGATGCGCAGAATATTGGCCGCGCGGCGATAGGCGGTGAGAAGATCCGCTCCGATCGGGGTATCGAGCAGGCCGGCGACGGCCTCGGCCCGGCGGGCGAGAACCACGAGGTCGTCATCCACGTCCGCGCTCGCCAGCGCCGCGGCGACGATATCGTGGCGCAGCCCCTCGGCGCGCAGCTGCACGCGCAGGCGCTCATGGACGAAGGCAACGATGGCATCCACCGGGGGCGCGGCCGGCAGCCCGTGCGCGGCCGCCGCGATCAGCGGGCGCAGGCGCAGCCGCAGACCGTTCTCGCGAATACTGCGGATGATGCCGAGCGCGGCGCGGCGGAGCGCGTAGGGGTCCCCCGACCCAGTGGGCGGCTCGCCGATGGCAAAGAAGCCGGCGATGAGATCGAGCTTTTCCGCCAGCGCGACGGCGAGCGATACCGGCGCCGTCGGCACCGGATCGGTCGGGCCCCTGGGCAGGTAATGGTCGCGGATGGCATCGGCGACGGCGGCCGGGGCGCGGTCATGGCGCGCGTAGTACCGCCCCATCACCCCTTGCAACTCAGGGAATTCGCCCACCATCCCGGTGGTGAGGTCCGCCTTGGCCAGCCGCGCCGCCTCGGCCGCCAGCAGCGGGTCGGCGCCGATCGTCCCGGCGATGATCGCGGACAGGCGTTCGAGCCGGCGCACGCGCGCGCCCTGGCTGCCGAGCCTTGCATGGAAGGTGATCGCCTCCAGCGCGTCGACCCGGTCGGCGAGCCGGGTCTTCCGATCGAGATCCCAGAAATGCCGCGCGTCCGAAAACCGCGCCCGCAGCACCCGCTCGTTGCCGGCGACGATGGCCGCCCCGCCATCCGCGGCGGCGATATTGGCGATGAAGGCGAAGGCCGGCGCCGGCGTGCCGTCGGCGTGCCGCGTGGCGAAATAGCGCTGGTTCACCCGCATCGAGACCTGCATCACCTCGGGCGGCAGGTCCATGAAGGCGGCATCGATCCGCCCCAGCAGCGGCACCGGCCATTCGACCAGGCCCGTCACCTCGTCGAGCAGCGCCGCGTCCTCGAGAATGCTGAGCCCGCGCGCGGCGGCGAGGTCCGCGAGCCCGGCGCGGATCGCCTCGCGGCGCTCATCGGCATCGACGAGCACGGAGCGCGCGCGCAGCTTGGCCTGCCAGTCGGCGGCGCCGACGACATGGAACGCGCCCGGGGCCATGAAGCGATGCCCCTCGGTGTGATCGCCGGCGGCGAGCCCGTGGCCGTCATCCTCGCCCTCGCGCAGATCGAACGGCACCACGGCGCCATCGAGCAGGCAAAGAATGCGCCGCAGCGGCCGCACCCAGGGAAAGGCGCTGGCACCCCAGCGCATGGATTTTGGCCACGGAAAGCGGCGCAGGATGCCGGGGATCGCGGCGCCGATGAGCTCGCCGGCGGCGCGGGCGGCGCGCGTGCGGCGCAGCACCCAGTACTCGCCCTCCTCGACCAGATCCTCCCGCGCGGCGCTGTGCTTGCGCAGGAAGCCGGCCAGCGCCGCCTCCGGCGCGCCGCGGCGCGGCCCGCGCTCGATGGTCTCGCTCGCCGCCACGCCGGCGTCGAGTTCGGCGGCGACGGCGATCCGCCGCGGCGCATGGAAGCTGCGCAGATCGCGCGGATGGAGGTCCGCGAGGTCGGCACGGACGAGCTGCCCCAGCTCCCCGGCGGCGCGCGCCTGCATGCGGGCGGGAATTTCCTCGCTGAACAGTTCCAGCAGCAATTCAGCCACCGGCGGCCTCCTCGCCGGCGAGCCAGGCCTCGCAGCAGCGCTTCGCCAGCGCGCGCACCCGCCCGATATAGGCGGCGCGCTCGGCGACGCTGATCACCCCGCGCGCGTCGAGCAGGTTGAAGCGGTGGCTGGCCTTGATGCACTGGTCATAGGCCGGCAGGGCGAGCCCGTGGGCGAGCAGCGCGGCGCACTCGAGCTCGGCGTCCGCGAAATGCCGCGCCAGCATCGCCGTGTCGGCGTGCTCGAAATTATGCGCGCTGTATTCGCGCTCGGCGCGCAGGAACACGTCGCCGTAGGTCAGCCCGGCGCCGTTGAAGTCGAGGTCGTAGACATTGTCCACGCCCTGCACATACATCGCTAGCCGCTCCAGCCCGTAGGTGAGCTCCACCGAGGGCAGCGCGCAGGCGATGCCGCCGACCTGCTGGAAATAGGTGAACTGCGTCACCTCCATGCCGTCGCACCACACTTCCCAGCCCAGGCCCCAGGCGCCCAGGGTCGGGCTCTCCCAATCGTCCTCGACGAAGCGGATGTCGTGGGCGAGCGGCTCGATGCCGAGCGCGCGGTAGCTCGCCAGCAGCAGCGCCTGCGGGTCCTCCGGCGTCGGCTTCAGGATCACCTGGAACTGGTAGTAGTGCTGCAGCCGGTTCGGGTTCTCGCCATAGCGCCCGTCGGCCGGGCGGCGCGAGGGCTGCACATAGGCCGCGCGCCAGGGCTTCGGGCCGAGCGCGCGCAGCGTCGTCGCCGGATGGAAGGTGCCGGCGCCGACCTCCATGTCGTAGGGCTGCAGCAGCGCGCAGCCCTGGCCGGCCCAGAAAGCGGACAGGCGCAGGATGAGATCCTGGAAACTGGGCGGGCGCGTGGCGGGCATCGGGACGATCAGGCTGCGCGATGAGAACAGAGCGAACCCGCAATGGGCGGCGCACCATAAGGGCGTGCCCCCCGGCGGGCAAGCGGCCCGCTTGAAGCGGCGAGGCGCCGCCGCCACATCGTGCAGGCGTCGCTTCATGCCAGGCAGGACCCAATCATGACCAACGAAGAGCGCGACCTCATCACCCGCTTCGTCGAGCGGATCAGCGGCCGTGCCGCCACCGGCTCGGTGCCTGGGGCGGTGCCGCCCCTGCCACCGGTGGATCCGGAGGCGGATGCACTGATCGGCGAGCTGTTCACGCGCTACCCGGAAGCACGCTACCGCATGGCCCAGACCGCCTTCGTCCAGGAACACGCGCTGGTCGAGGCGCAGAACCGCATCAAGCGGCTGGAATGGGAGCTGGACCAGGCGCAGCAGCGCGCGCAGGCCGCGGCCGCCCAGCCGCAGGCGGGACGGGGCTTCTTCGGCGGCCTGTTCGGTGGCGGCCAGCCGCAGCAGCCACAGCAGCCGCAGCAGCCGCCGCCCTTCGCCGCCCAGCAGGGCCAGCAGCAGCAATACGCGCCGCCGCCGCAATACGCGCCGGGTTTCCAGCCGGGGATGTTCCAGCGCCCGGGCTCCGGCTTTCTCGGCTCGGCGCTGACCACGGCGGCCGGGGTGGCCGGCGGCATGGTGGTCGGCAACGCGCTGATGGACCTGTTCTCGCCCCATCGCGCCTTCGCCGGCGGGACCGAGGGGTTCGCCTCCGGCGGGTTCGGCGGCGGTGCCGCGGCGAGCCCCTGGGGGCCGGCCGCGGACCCGGCCGCCACCGCCAACCCGTGGGACAGCGCGCGCAACGACGCCAGCCTGGACACCACCGCCCCCGGCCCCGATCCCAGCGCCGGCTGGAGCGACGCCGCGACCAGCGACCCGGTCTTCGACACCAGTTCCGACCTCGACAGCGGCGGCGGCGATTTCGACAACACCTGATCGGGGCCGGATTTGATCGGGGCCGGGACCTCCATTACGCTATCCGATGGAGGCCCGGCCGATGCGGTATCCCGATCTCGATATCGACCTGCTTCGCTGCTTCGCGACCGTGGCCGCGGAGGGCGGGTTCACTGCCGCGGGCCATGCGCTGGGTCTGACCCAGTCGGCCATCAGCCTCAAGATCAAGCGGCTGGAGGATCTCCTGGGCAAGCGCGTGTTCGAGCGCACGAGCCGCGCTTTGTCGCTGACCGCGGATGGCGAGGTGCTGCTGGTCTATGCGCGCCGGATGCTGGCGCTGAACGACGAGGCGGTGCGGCGGATGATCGCGCCGCCGGTGCGCGGGCGGCTGCGCCTCGGCGTCGCCGACCATTTCGTCCCCCAGCAGCTCGCCGCCATCCTCTCCCGCTTCGCACGCACCTATCCGGATCTGCACCTGGAGGTGGAGGTCGGCCGCAGCCAGGAGCTGCGCGCGGCCTGCGAGCGCGGCGTGCTCGATCTCGCCATCGCCAAGCGCCGGGACGGCGAGCAGTCCGGCGCGCTGATCTCCACCGAAACGCTGGTCTGGGTCGCGGCGGAGGGGTTCGCGCTGGCGGACCCGGCCGATGCCGGCGGCGTGCCCCTGCGGCTCGCGATGCTGCCGGCCGGCTGCATGTTCCGCGACCGGGCGCTGACCACGCTGGCGCGGGCCAACATCGCCAACGAGATCGTCTACACCTCGGCCAGCCTGCTCGGGGTGATCGCCGCGGTGCAGGCCGGGCTGGCGGTGACCGTGCTCGGCCGCTCGACGCTGCCGCCCGGGCTGCGCGAACTGCCCGCCCTGCCCCGGCTCGGCACGGCGGACATGGCGATCTTTGGCGATGCCGGCGGACGCATGGCCCTGGTGGCCCCGCTGGTCGGCTTCATCCGCGACAGTCTGGAGGCAGCGCTGGGCTTGCGGCCGGCGGCGTGATGGGAGAACATCGAGCCCAAAGGGATAATGGGAGGACGCGATGAGCGAATTGGCCATCAGCAATACGCGCCCGCTCGGCCGCTTCGTCGGCCTGCTCGGCACGGGGCTCGTGGCGGCCAACGTCATCGCATGGCTCTGGGCCTGGGTCGCCTTCTCCGGCCACCCGACGCTGCTCGGCACCGCCTTCCTGGCGTGGATCTTCGGGCTGCGCCACGCCGTCGACGCCGACCACATCGCCGCGATCGACAATGTCGTGCGCAAGCTCATGCAGCAGCGCCGCCAGCCCGCCACGGTGGGGCTGTTCTTCTCGCTCGGCCATTCGACGGTGGTGGTGATCGCCGCCATCGTCATCGCCGCCACGACCTCGGCGCTCAAGGACAATCTCGAGGCCGCGAAGGCGATCGGCGGCGTCGTCGGTACCGTCGTCTCATCGCTGTTCCTGCTCGCCATCGCGCTCGCCAACATCGCCGTGCTGCGCGGCATCTGGCGGAGCTTCCGCATGGTCCGGCGCGGCGGCGCGCTGAACGAGGACGACCTGGACATGCTGCTGGCCGGCCGTGGCCTGCTGGCGCGGCTGTTCCGCCCGCTGTTCCGGCTGGTGACCAAGAGCTGGCACATGTTCCCGATCGGCTTCCTGTTCGGCCTCGGGTTCGACACCGCGACCGAGGTCGGGCTGCTCGCGATCGCCGCCACCGAGGCCGCCGCGGGCCTTTCCCCCTGGCAGACGCTGGTGTTCCCCGCCCTCTTCACCGCCGGCATGGCGCTGGTGGATACGGCCGACAGCGTGATGATGGTCGGGGCCTACGGCTGGGCCTTCGTCAAGCCCATGCGCAAGCTCTGGTACAATCTCACCATCACCGCCGCCTCGGTGGTGGTGGCGGTGTTCATCGGCGGCATCGAGGCGCTCGGCCTCATCGGCGACCAACTCGGCCTCGATGACGGGTTCTGGCATCTGATCGGGCGCATGAACGACGACCTCGCGGATTTCGGCTTCGTGGTGATCGGCGTCTTCGCGCTGTGCTGGATCGTCTCGGCCCTGATCTACCGCTGGAAGCGCCTCGACGACGAGCCGATCCCGCTGCCGGTTCAGCGCTGACGCACGCCCCGACGCGGGGCCCTGGCGCAAACAGCAGCGACCGGCAGCCGGCTATTCCGCCGCTTGAACCACGCCCAAGCCATTGGCGGCGCGGAATTCCGCCGATGCGAACAGCACGCGGCGCAGATCGCCGATCGAGCCGCAGGCGAGATGCGCCTCGATGACCGAATCGGATTCCGGCGCGCGGCCGAGAATCCAGTGGAACGCACCCTGAACGTCCGCCGCGGTGACCGGACCCGGTTCGCTGCTGCGCCAGGCGGCCGGCGGCCTGGCCATGAGCTGCGGATAGACGGTGCGGAACTCGCTCGATTGCAGCAGCGTCCGCCGCAGATCGGCGGCGCCGAGACAGCGCTCATGCGCGGTGAACGCGGCCTCCGACTCCGGCTCCCGGCCGAAGATCCAGCGATAGGCGGCGGCGACCTCGTCGCGCGTCACCGCCTGGTTCGGCGCGCCGAGCCAGGCGAGCAGTTCCGCGTCCGGCCAGTCCAGGGCGACGAATTCGCGCGCCCGCGCGACGCCGCCGGTGCGGGCGACCCCGGTGCGGATATGGGCCCGCGCCGCTTCGACGTCCCCGCACAGCGAGGCCCGCATGGCGAGGGCGAGGTAGGCGTCGAGATACTCCGGCCGGTCGGCCACCAGCGCTTCCAGGGCCGCCCGGCTCTCCTCGACCTGACCGAGTTCGTGCAGGGCGTCGGCATGCATCTGGCGCAGCGCCGGCCAGGCGTCCGCCGCCCCGAGAAACGGCTCCAGGACGGTGGCGACGCGGGCGAAATCGCGCCGGCTGGAAGCCCGCAGCGCCTCGTAGATCGCGCTCAGCCGCCCGGCCGGCACATCCGGGCTGGTCCAGGGGCCGTAGCCGAGATAGCGGGCATCCCGCCAGACCAGCGAGACGAATTCGGCGAACAGCGCCTGGTCGAAGAAGCGGCTGCCGGCGAGCGTGCGGGCGGTGAAGTCGGATCGGTCGATGGACGAGTAGCGCACCTCCGCCACGCCGGCCTGCAGCGCCGATTCGGCGGGTGCGAGGCGCGCGGCGGTGAAGACCCATTCCAGCGCGCGGCGCGGATCGCCGATCAGGTCCTCGTATTTCAGCACCAGCCGCCGCGCGACCGGCTGGACCAGCCATTTCTCGCTGAAGCCGACGGCGTAGAACGCTTCCGCGGCGAGGAAGTATTCCAGGTATTCGCGCGTGTGCGGAAGGCCGTGAAAGCGAAGGTCCAGCTCGTAGTTCGAGATCGCGCGCAGGGTCGGCTCGCGGATCTGCACCAGCACCACGTCCACATCCGCCGGCACCGGGTCCTGGAGCCGGAGATCGTGGCTCTTTTGCATGAACAGGACATGATCGGCGGCGAACTCGCCACGCCGGCGGCAGGGAATGGCGCCGCAGCAGCCCGGCTCGGTGTAGAACTCACAATAGTGGAACCGCTGGCCGAGCGCGGCGCGCAGCATCATTTCCAGGACATGATGCCCGGAACGCGGCTGCGAGACGCAGAAGATCGATGCGAGGGTCAACGCTGCCAGTCTCCTATGGGCCAGTCTCCTATGGGCCAGTCTCCTATGGGCCAGTCTCCTTTGGGCCAGTCTCCTATGGGCCAGTCTCCTTTGGGCCAGTCCCCCTTGGCTGTGTCTCCCTTGGGTGTGTCTCCCACGGGTGTGTCTCCCACGGGGGGCCAGCCCGGCGGCCGGAGGGCCGGCGCGTGGGACGCGGGCATCCGGGCCCTGTAACCATGGAGCCACAGCATACGCGGGAAGGCAATCCGGCGCGTCCGCTGCCCCGGCGGGCCGGCTTCGTCGCAGCTTGATGATTGAATGCCGGTACGGTTCCCGGCATTGTGGCGCCATGCCATTGCAAGAGGCGCCCGAGATCCTGGCCCTGCCGCATGGCCCCGCCGCGGTCCATTGGCGACGCAACCGCCGCGCGCGGCGGATCAGCCTGCGTATCGACCCGCGCAGCGGCGCCGTCGTGGTGACGCTGCCGCCGCGGGCTGGCCGTGGCGCCGGCATGGCGCTGCTCATGGATCACGCCGCCTGGGTCGCCGAGCGGCTGGCGGCGCTGCCCTGCGCCCTCAGTTTCGCCGACGGCATTGCGGTGCCGATCGACGGCCGGCCGCACCGCATCTGCCATCGCCCGGAGGCCGCCGGCGGCGCCTGGATCGAGCCCGGCGCACTCTGCGTCTCCGGCGACCGCGCCTTCCTCGCCCGCCGCGTCGGCGATTTCCTGAGGGCCGAGGCGCGCCGCCGCTTCGTCCCCCTGGTGGCGGCGAAAGCCAGCGCCGCCAGCCTGCCGATGCCGCGGCGCGTGAGCGTGAAAGACACGCGCAGCCGCTGGGGGAGCTGCTCGCCGGACGGCAGCCTTGCCTTCTCCTGGCGCCTGGTGATGGCCCCGCCCTTCGTGCAGGACTATGTCGCCGCGCACGAGGTCGCGCACCTGCGGCACATGAACCATGGCCCGCGCTTCTGGTCGCTGGTCGCTACGCTGGCGCCGCAGGCCGGCGCGGCCATGGCCTGGCTGCGGCAGGAAGGCCCGACGCTGCTCCGCATCGGGTAAGGCCGCGCCCGCCGCGCCGCCTTCGCTCTCCCCTTGCGCCGTCCGTCCCGTCCCTTGCGATCCCACCGTCGGCTGCCGATCTCTGTTCCAATGGCCCAAGGTACGGGGCACGAAGCCGGGAGGAGAGGCCAAGATGAAAGCCGTCGCCTACACCCATTGCCGGCCCGTCACCGCCGAGGACGCGCTCGTCGATCTCGATCTGCCGGACCCGCTGCCACACCGGCGCGACCTGCTCGTGGAGGTCAAGGCGGTCTCGGTCAATCCGGTCGACACGAAGCTGCGCCGCGCCGCGGATCCGGTGGGCGAGCCGCGCGTTCTCGGCTTCGATGCCGCCGGCATCGTCCGCGGACTGGGCCCGGACGTGGCGCATTTCGGCCTTGGCGACGAGGTGTTCTATGCCGGCTCCATTCTGCGCGCCGGCAGCAACGCCGAGCTGCAGGTGGTGGACGAGCGCGTCGTCGGCCGCCGCCCGCGGCATCTGTCCTGGAGCGATTCGGCGGCGGTGCCGCTGGTCGCCATCACGGCGTGGGAGATGCTGTTCGACCGGCTGGCGATCGGCAAGCTCGGGCCGGCGGCGGGCACGCTGCTGATCATCGGCGGCGCCGGCGGGGTCGGCTCGATGGCGATCCAGCTCGCCCGCCAGCTCACCCCGCTGCGCGTGATCGCCACCGCGAGCCGGCCGGAAACCCGGGCCTGGTGCCTGGAACTGGGGGCGCACGCGGTGATCGACCATCGCGGGGACATTCCCGCCCAGCTCGCGGCCGAGGGGGCGAAGAGCGTCGACCTCATCTTCTGCACCAACGCCAGCGAGCAGCATTTCCCGGCGATGGTGAAATCCATCCGCCCGCAAGGCCGTATCGGCCTCATCGACGATCCGCGCGGCATCGACATCCTGGAGCTGAAGCCGAAATCGGTATCGCTGCACTGGGAGGGCATGTTCACCCGCTCCTCGTTCGAGACCGAGGACATGATCGAGCAGCAGCATCTGCTCAATCGCGTCGCCGCCCTGCTCGAGGAGGGCAAGCTGAAGAGCCCGGTCGCCGAGCATTTCGGCCGCATCGAGGCGAAGGCGCTGCTGCGCGCGCACGCGCTGATCGAGAGCGGGCGCGCGCGCGGCAAGATCGTGCTGGAAGGATTCTGAACCCGCCGCCGCTGTGCGGGACATGAATCCTTCGTCACGATAACGGGTTATTCGTCCCTCGCCGCCTATGTTGAGGGTCGGCGCCACGCCGCGCGCTCATCGGGGAACCGCCATGCCGCTGTCGCTCGCCCTGCTCGGTCTTCCGGTCGCGGGCCTGGCCGCGCTCTATGTGCGCGACCGGCGGCAGACCCAGCACACCATCCTGCGCAACTACCCCGTCATCGGCCACGTCCGCTATTTCGCCGAGACCTGGGGCGAATATATGCGCCAGTACCATTACCTGCCGGACTGGGCGGAGCGGCCCTTCAGCCGGCTGGAGCGCTCCTGGGTCTATCGTTCGGCCAAGGGCGTCTCGAATCTCGTCAGCTTCGGCAGCGAGAACGTGCCCGCCTTCGTCTTCCGCAATCACCCGTTCCCGGTGCTGGACGAGGAGAAGCGGCCCTTCCCCGGCAAGCGCATCGGCATCACCGAAGGGCCCGGCGCCTGCCGCGAACCCTATCTGGCGCGCAGCTTCTTCAACATCAGCGGCATGAGCTATGGCGCCCTGAGCCACGCCGCCGTCAGCGCGCTCTCGCGCGGGGCGAAGCAGGCCGGCATCTGGCTCGCCACCGGCGAGGGCGGGCTCGCGCCCTATCATCTCGAGGGCGGCTGCGACGTCGTGATGCAGATCGGCACGGCGAAATATGGCGTGCGCGATGCCGCGGGAGACCTCTCCGAGGCGCGCGTGCGCGAGATCGCCGCCCGGCCGGAGGTGAAGATGTTCGAGCTCAAGCTGGCGCAGGGCGCCAAGCCGGGCAAGGGCGGCATCCTCCCCGGCGCCAAGGTGACGCCCGAGATCGCCGCCATCCGCGGCATCCCGGCCGGCCAGGACAGTATCAGCCCGAACCGGCACCGCGACATCGACAGCATCGAGGCGCTCGGCCGCTTCATCGACCGGCTGCGGCGCCTGTCCGGCAAGCCCGTCGGGGTCAAATTCGTCGTCGGCGGCCTGGAGTTCCTCGACGCCTGGTTCGCCGATTGCGTCGCCCATCCCGAGCACTGCCCCGACTATGTCCAGGTCGATGGCGGCGAGGGCGGTACCGGGGCAGCGCCGGCGCCGCTGATCGATTATGTCGGCCTGCCGATCACCGAGGCGCTGCCGGCCGTGGCCGCGGTGCGGGCGCGGCACGGGCTGGTCGATCGGCTGCGCATCGTCGCCTCCGGCAAGCTGATCACGCCGGACAAGGTCGCCTGGGCCCTGTGCATGGGGGCGGATTTCGTCGTCAGCGCCCGCGGCTTCATGTTCAGCCTCGGCTGCATCCAGGCGATGAAGTGCGGCAGCGGCCAGTGCCCAACCGGGGTGACGGCCGCCGACCCGCGCCTGATCGCGGGGCTCGACCCCGCCGACAAAGGGGTGCGCGTGGCGCGCTATGCGACCCGGGTGCGCGAGGAGGTCGAGATCATCGCCCATTCCTGCGGCCTCCCCGACCCGAGCGGGTTCACCCCGGCCCATGTCACCGCGATCGAGCGCGGCGTCGGCGGCTTCCGCGCCGCCGACGGCTGAGCCGCCCTCAAGCGCCCGTCCAGGCCTCGATCCCCGCCAGATCCACCGCCGCGAGCTCCGCCGGGGACCAGCGCGGCGTGCGGTCCTTGTCCACCACCATCGCCCGCACGCCCTCGGCGAAGTCCGGATGGCGGGTGACATGGCCGGTCAGCGCCAGCTCCGCGGCCAGGCACTGCGCCAGCGTGCGGTCGGCACCGTGGCGGACGATGGCGAACGACCAGGCGAGCGAGGACGGCGACATCCGGTCGAGCGTCGCCAGCGTCTCCGCCGCGAAGTCGGTGCCCTCGGCGGCGAGAGCGGCGCGGATCGCGGCCGGGCCCGGGGCGGCGAAGCAGCGGTCGATCGCGGCGCGGTGCGGCGCCAGCGAAAAGGGCGGCAGCGGCTCGGCGAGCTCGGCCAGCACGGCGACCCCGTCCTCGGCCAGCGCGCGCGACAGGGCCGGCAGGCGCTCGCGGCGCACGAAATGGGTCGCGAGCCCGGCATGGACGGCATCGGCGCCGTTCATGCGCGCTCCGGTGAGACCGAGATACAGGCCGAGCCGGCCGGGCAGACGCGGCAGGAAGTGGCTCGCGCCGACGTCGGGAAAGAAGGCGATCGCCGTCTCCGGCATGGCGAATTGCGCCGCCTCGGTGGCGACCCGGTAGCGCCCGTGCACCGAGACCCCGATGCCGCCGCCCATGCAGATGCCATCCACCAGCGCGACATAGGGCTTCGGGTAGGCGGCGATGACGGCGTTGAGGGCATATTCGGCGGCGAAGAACGCCTCCACCGCCTCCGTCTCGCCGGCCAGCGCGTGCGCGCGCACGGCCCGGATGTCGCCGCCGGCGCAGAAGGCGCGCCCCCCGGCGCCCTCGATCACCACCGCGTGCACCGTGGGATCATCCCGCCAGGTGGCCAGCGCGGTGTCGATGAGGCGGATCATCTGCGGGTCGAGCGCGTTCAGCGCCTTGGGGCGGTTGAGCACGATCCGCCCCAGCCTTCCGTCATGGGTGGCAATGACGCTTGGCTCCAGGTTCAGCATGCGCCGTCCTTAACCTCACTGTCTGGCCGTCTCGTCGGCCGTGTCTCTCGCCGCCGGGCTATAGCGGCGGGCTCCGCGGCAGGGAAGTGCAGCCGGCGTTTGCCTCCTGCTAACCTCTTGATGGTCTCATGGCCGTATGTCCGCGCATGTGGCCGAGACCGCCGAGATCGAGCGCCTGCTGGGCGCGGATGGGGACGCGCGCCTCGCGCCCGACCCGGTGACCGGGCTCGACCGCTATGGCTGCGCGCCCTGGCCGCGCGCGGTGATCGGGTTCGGCTCCTGCACCGCCTCCACCATCTCCGCGGCCGGCTTCGCCGCCGCCGGCCGCTGCCTCGATGCACTGCGCGCGGCCGCCGCGCGGCGCGGATGGGAGACGGCGCGGGCCGCCGCCGCCGCGCGGCTGGCGGCGGAGATCCTGGCCCATTTCGGCGTCGCCGACATCGCCGATGCGGTGCTCACCCCCTCGGGCAGCGACGCGGCGCGGATCGCCACC
>JAJZFF010000057.1 GCA_021805485.1 Pseudomonadota bacterium | reverse complement strand
CTGGTATTTCCGCTCCGCCGCCTATCGCTGCCTGCGCAAGGGCGGCGGCCACTGTTTCGCGATCGACGGCGAGAACCAGTATCACGCGATCTTCGACAACCATCCCTGCGCGATCGTGCATCCCTCCACCGCCGCGACGGTCCTTGTCGCGCTCGGCGCCTTCGTCGACCTCGCCGATGCGCACGGAACCTCCCGCCGCGTCAGGCTCGAGAATTTCCTCGTCGGGCCGGCCATCGACCTGCAACGCGAGAACGATCTCCAGCCGCACGAAATCCTGACCGCGATCGTCCTGCCCACTCCGCCGTCCGGCGCCCGCATGGCGCATCTGCGCCAGGGCGAGCGCGATTCGATGGACTGGCCGCTCGCCGATGTCGCCGTGCTCATCGAGATGGACGCTGTCCGAACCTGCACGCGCGCCGCCATCATCCTCGGCGCGGCGGCGCCGGTGCCGCATCGGGCGCGCGCCGCGGAAGCGGCGCTGCGCGGACGGGTCATCGACGATGATGCCGCCCGCGAGGCCGCGCGCGCCGCCCTCGCCGGGGCGACGCCGCTCGCGAAGAACGTCTACAAGCTGAAACTGTTCGAGACCCTCATCCGCCGCGCGATCCTGACCGCGGTCGCATAGCCGCGCCCGGCGCTTGACGGTCATCCCCCGCCGCTGCAATCGCCATCCTGCAACCGCATCGGGACGGAGACGACGGGATGGCCGACGACGAACGACATATCCGCGCGGGGCTGATCGGCTACGGCTATGCCGGCCGCACGTTTCACGCCCCGCTCATCAGGGCCACGGCCGGCTATTCGCTCGTCGCGGTCGCCTCAAGCGATGCGGCGAAAGTGCAGGCCGACCTGCCCGGCATCGCGGTCGAGCAGGCCCCCGCCGCGCTCCTCCGGCGCGACGATATCGACCTCGTCGTCATCGCCACGCCGAACGACTCGCATCGCCCGCTCGCCGAAATGGCCATCGCCGCCGGCAAGCATGTCGTCGTCGACAAGCCTTTTGCCCTCTCGCACGCCGATGCGCAGGCCGTGGTCGCCGCGGCCGAAGCGGCGCATCGCCATGTCGCGGTCTTCCAGAACCGCCGTTGGGACAGCGATTTCCTCGCCATTCGCCAGGCGATCGAAACCGGCCGCATCGGCGCGGTCCGCCACTTCGAATCCCATGTCGACCGGTTCCGCCCCCAGGTCCGCCCGCGCTGGCGCGAGGCCGCGGGCCCCGGCGCCGGGCTCTGGCTCGATCTCGGTCCGCATCTCGTCGACCAGGCGCTCTGCCTGTTCGGATCTCCGTCGCGGGTCATCGCGAGTTTCGCCGCCCAGCGGCAGGGCGCCACGGTCGAGGACTGGGCGCATGTCGTCCTCGAATATCCCGCCCTGCGCGTGATCCTGCACGCCGGCATGCTGGCCGCCGGCGGATCGCATCGCTTCACCGTCCATGGCGAGGCGGGAACCCTGGTCAAGCGCGCGGCCGATCGGCAGGAAGACCAGCTTCGCGCCGGCATGATCCCCGGCGCGCCCGGCTGGGGCGAGGATCCCGACGATTTGCTCCTCCTCGACGGCACCAGCCCCCCGCTGTCCTCGCCCGCGCCGGCCGGCGACCACCGGGCATTCTACGCGGCGCTGCGCGAGGCGCTGCTCGGCCGCGCGCCGAATCCCGTGCGGCCTGACGAGGCGCTCGCGGTGATGGCGGTTCTCGATGCCGCCGCCCGCGCCGCATCGACCGGCAACGCCGCCATCCCCGTTTCAGGCGCATAGCGGCTCATCGGCTTCCGTCACCCCGGCCGGCGCGTTGATTTCCCTCAATGCCGCAAACCCTCCGGCATGGGATCGATAGGCCTCACAGCGCGATCGGGCTTCGGACATGTCGAGCAGCGAGCGAAAATCGCCCTGTCCCGCCTTCGTCGGGACCGGCGGCGGACGGACCATTCCCTTCGGGCGCGCCCGGCGATGACGCCCGCCGAAATCTGGCTCGCCTTCTTCGCCTGTCTCGCGCTGGTCGGCGCCGCCGGGCCGGTGCTGTCGCGCAACGGCGATATCATCGCGGTGAAGACGGGCCTGACCGGCGGCTGGATCGGCCTGATCCTCGTCGCCGCCATCACCTCGCTGCCCGAACTCGCGACCGGCCTCAGCGCCGTGACCATCGCCAACGCGCCGGACACCGCGGTGGGCGATGTCTTCGGCAGTTGCGTCTTCAACCTCGCGATCCTGATCGTGCTCGACTTCATGCAGCGCGGCGAGAGCGTCTACCGCCGCGTGCGCCAGGGGCACATCCTCTCCGCCGGCTTCGGCGTCGTGCTGATCGGCTTCGTCGGCATGAACATCGCCCTGCACGGCCAGGGCATGGCCTTCGCCGCATTCGGGGTCGGCGGCTACACGCCGATCATCTTCCTGCTTTACGCGCTCGGCGCCCGCGCCGTCTTCTTCTACGAGCGCGACCACCGCGAGGACGCCGCCGAAGACGCGGCCGACCGCTATGCCGGAACCACGCTCGGCACGGCGGTCCGCAGCTATGCGCTCGCTTCGGCGGTCGTCGTCGTCACCGGCACGGCGCTGCCATTCGTCGCCGTGGCGCTGGCCGCGGCGATGGGCTGGCAACAGACCTTCGTCGGCACGCTGCTGGTCGCCGCCGTCACCTCGCTGCCGGAACTGGTGGTCAGCGTCGTCGCCGTCCGCATCGGCGCGGTCGACCTGGCGATGGCCAACCTGCTCGGCAGCAACATGTTCAACATCCTCATCCTCGGCATCGACGACCTGTTCTACCGGCAGGGCCCGATCCTCTACCGGGTCTCGCCGGTCCACGTCGTCTCGGCGCTGTCCGCCGTCATCATGTCGGGCCTGCTGATCGCCGGCGTGCTCTACCGCCCGCAGCGGCGCATCTTCCAAACCGTCGGCTGGATCAGCTTCGGCCTGTTCACGATGTATCTGCTGAATTCCTACGCGATCTTCCTTCATGGCACGCACTGACAAAAACGCATCCGCGCCGCCCGCCGCCGCAACCGGCGATGCCGTCCGCTGGCACGCGCTCGCCCCCGACGCCGTGCTGGCCCGCCTCGGCAGCGACGCGGCGCAGGGCCTCAGCAGCGAGGAGGCGAGGGCGCGCGTCGCCCGCTTCGGCCCAAACGAAATCCGCGAGGGCCGTCAGCGCGGCCGCCTCGCCATGCTGGCCGCCCAGTTCGCCGACTTCATGATCCTGCTGCTGATCGGCGCCGCCATTCTCTCCGGCGTCATCGGCGAACTCGCGGACACGCTGGTGATCCTGGCGATCGTCGTGCTCAACGCGGTCATCGGCTTCGCGCAGGAGGCGCGGGCGGCGCAGGCGGTCGCCGCCCTGCGTCGCCTCGCGGCCCCCACGGCGGTCGCCCTGCGCGATGGCCATCCCGACCACCTCCCGGCCGACCGTCTGGTGCCGGGCGATATCGTGCTCATCGAGGCCGGCAACGCCATCCCCGCCGATCTCCGGCTGCTCGAAGCCGCCGGCCTGCAACTCGGCGAGGCCTCGCTCACCGGGGAATCCGTGCCGGTGGTCAAACATGTCGCGGCGGCGCCGGCCGACCAGCCGCTCGCCGAACGTCACGGCATGGCCTACAAGGGCACGGTCGTCCTCAACGGGCGCGGCCGCGGCGTCGTCGTCGCGACCGGCATGGCAACCGAACTCGGCCGCATCGCCGCCATGCTCGAAACCGCCGCCGCCCCGCGCACGCCGTTGCAGCAGCGGCTCACCGTCTTCGGCCGGCAGATCGCCATCGCGGCAATCCTTATCTGCGCGCTGATCTTCGGCATCGGCCTGCTCCGCGGCGAGGCGCCGCTGCTGATGCTGCTCACCGCGCTCAGCCTCGCGGTCGCCGCGATCCCCGAGGCGCTGCCCGCCGTCGTCACCGTCCTGCTCGCGCTCGGCGCCTCCCGCATGGCCCGGGCGCAGGCGCTGATCCGCCGGCTGCCGGCGGTGGAGATCG
>JAJZFF010000465.1 GCA_021805485.1 Pseudomonadota bacterium | reverse complement strand
GCGTTCGTGGGGAGCTTCAGGACGAAACCAGTATTCGGCGCCCTTCAGGGCCCGATCGTCAAGTGCACAATTGCGTGTACACTTCCCGCGTGGCGCCTCACCGTGTGGCGAACATCGCCTCGATCGCGGCCAGCTCCCGCGTCCGGGTCAGCGCCAGCGCCAGCAGGATGCGCGCCTTCTGCGGCGTCAGATTGTCGGCGCCGATGAAACCCTCCGCGCGCAGGAAACGCCGCGGTGCGATCCGCCCGCTGCCGACGCGCGAGGACTGCACCACCACCACGCCCGAAGCCCGCGCCCGGCGCAGCGCGGCGAGCTCGTCCGGCGCCGTCAGCCCGGGCGCGAACCCGGCCGAGACGATGCCCGCCGCGCCGGCGGCCACGAACGCGTCGATCGCCGCGCCATCCGCCCCGGCATACGAGTAGGCGATGTCCACGCGCGGCAGCGCCGCCAGCGCCGCGACATCGAACCCGCCGGCCTGCCGATGCACCGGATGGCGATAGATCTGCACCCCGTCGCCATCCACCTGGCCGAGCGCGCCGAAATCCGGCGTGCGGAACGTCTGCACGCGGTACGTGGACGTTTTCGAAACCTCGCGGGCGGCGTGAATCTCGTCGTTGAGCACCACCAGCACGCCAAGCCCCGAAGCGGCCGACGCCGCCGCCGTGCGCACCGCCGCGACCAGGTTCATCGGCGCATCGCTGCCCACCGCGCTGATCGGCCGCTGCGCCCCGACCAGCACCACCGGCTGCGGAATCGTCAGGACCAGATCGAGGAAATACGCGGTCTCCTCGAGCGTCGACGTGCCATGGGTGATGACGAACCCGTCGGCGTCACCAGCCTGCGCCGCGACCAGCCGCGCCAGCGCCAGCCAGTCCGCCGGCCCGATCGCCGAGGACGGCACGGCCCGATAATCCACCGCCCGAACCGCCGCGAACCGCTCCACCTCCGGCACCCGCGCCAGCACCGCCGCCATCTCCAGCCGCGTGCCATAGTCCGGATAATCCAGAACATCGAGCGAATCCGCGCCCACCGAGGCGATGGTGCCGCCGGTGCCAATGACGAGAATGCGCGGCTTGGCCATGATCCGTTTTCCTCCACGGCACGGAGCAAAGCCGATGCCTGCTCGGGGGACAAGGGCGCGCCTCGAAGAAATGGGCGCGGGGCGCTGCCCCGCACCCGGCCGAGGGCCGGGATGTCCGGAACGTTGCCACCGTCCAGGGAGCCGGTCGCTCGAACTTTGCGATCATTGCCACCGGTCAAGACCGTGGCCATGATCGGCTGGCCTGGCAGCCGGTGGGGCGACCACGCGGCAAAACCCGGGTGAATGTCGCGGTGACGACGGTCATCAAGGCCACGCGCCGCGATCAACGGGAGGAACGGATGATGCAGATCGCTCGCCGCCTGTTGCTGAAAGGCGCCGCGGCCGGCGCGGTCGGTGCGCTGGCGCCCGCTCTCGCTGCGGGGAGGGACATGACCGGCGTTTCGGACACGGAGATCAAGATCGGCTCCACGACGTCGCTGTCGGGGCCAGTGTCCGCGCTCGGCGTTCAGGACCGGGTCCTGGAAGCCTATTTCAGGATGATCAACGAGCAGGGCGGCGTCGCCGGGCGGAAGATCGACTTCATTTATTATGACGACGCCTTTCAGCCACCCAAAACCGTGGAGATGGTCCGACGCCTGCTCGAGAGCGACCGCGTGAGCTTCCTGTTCAACATGCTCGGGACGGCGCCGAACTCCGCAGTCGTGGATTACATCAATCACGCCAAGGTTCCTCACCTCTTTCTGTCCGTCAACGGGTCGAAATGGGGTGACTACAAGCGCTATCCCTGGACGATGGGGTTTGCTCCCTCCGCGCGCACCGAAGCGCAGGTCTACGCCAAGTATGCGCTGCAACAGAAAGCGGATGGCCGGTTCGCCGTGCTCTATCAGAACGACGATCTCGGCAAGGATTACCTTGCCGGCGTGCGGGACGTGCTGGGGAGCCAATTCGAGACGCGCGTCAAGGCGGTTGCGCATGAAGTCAGCGCGCCGACCGTCGATTCGGAGATCATCACCCTGCAGGCGTCCGGCGCCGACTTCTTTCTCGCCGGTTCCACCGCCAAGTTTGTCGCCCAATCCATCCGCAAGACCCACGAGCTCGGTTGGAACGTCACGCGGTTCATCGCCAGCGGCGCGGCCTCGATCAACGGCGTCATCAAGCCGGCCGGCTTCGACCGCGCCGTCGGCGTCATCTCGTCGGCCTATCTCAAGGACCCGAGCGATCCGGCGTGGGCGAATGACCAGGGCATCGCGGACTATCTCCGCTTCATGCAGGAACGGTTCGCGAGCGGCAATCCGAGCGACCTCTATTGCATCTACGGCTACACGCTGGGGCTCGTGATGATGCAGGTGCTCAGGCAGGCGGCCGACGACCTGTCGCGCGAAAACATCATGCACCAGGCGGAGAATTTGAAAGACCTCGACGTCCCGACGCTGCTGCCGGGCATCAAGGTGAATACCAGCCCGACCGACCATCGCCCGCTCGAACAATTGCAGCTGCAGCGCTGGGACGGAGCCGGCTGGAGGCGCTTCGGCGCCGTGATCGAGGGCGCCAATATCTGACCGGTGTCGGGCGGCGAAGCTTACGACGCGTGGATAACCTCATCCCCGATTGCCCACTCGAGCGGTCCGCGCACGCGCCGCTCGATATCACTACGATATCGTGAACGGCGCCCGGAGATGCGGAGGAATCCCCAAACAACAAGCAGGGGAAGCGACCGTTGTACGATCATTTCCATGACCGCCGCTTCAGCCGCTTGGAGTGCATTGGCCGCCTTATCGCGGGCCCTCTCGTCGTCGATGCGCGAGATCATCTGTCGCAGGCCGTCGCGCGTGGCCGCCCGATCGCTCCCGCGCAGGAACAGGACCGTTGCCAGGACGCGCCAGACGGTCAGCCAGTGGGCCATTCGGATCATCGCATTCAGCGCCGACCGGGTCGCCTCGTACTCCTCGCTCCCGAACTTCAGTCCGCCATCGGCCGCGAAGTCGAAGAACGCGTCGCGCTGCTCGAAAATCGTGTCACGGGCACGGTCGATGCAGAACCACTGCCATGGCCCGTAGAACATGACGAGCAGTACCGCAAACGCTGCCAGCCCGTAGAGGGAACGAGCTACCGTGTCCGGATCCATCGTCATCCCCTGTCCCTAGGGTTTGTATCGCCGCGTGGTGTCAGCGTCGATGTCGTCCTCTGTGGATCAAGTCGTGTTTCAAGTTCTTTAATCCGGGCATGCAGCCGGGCCGTCGTGCGCTTTCGCAAAGTCCGCTCGCGCTTGCCCCAAAGAGCCAATGCTGTCCCGGCAGCGATTGAAATCCAAACCTGGAATTTCGCGAAGATCCGGATCAAGAGATCGACAGTGACGGAAGTAGTCTGCCCAGCTAGCTCCCCTATCATCCGATAGAAAAAATACGCCAAAACGATGGCGCCGATCGTCCTGATCGCCGTGCGTGCGGTGCTGAAGCCCTCATGGATCAGTTGGAACCCGGTATAATCCCGCCGAAGCGTCTCTGAATCCAGTCGCGCGGGAACACCGGCCTCTTCGACGCTGGTAACCTCGCGCGGCGGCATGTCACCCTTCCGCTTGGGTCACGTGCAGCCGGCAGGTGTCGCCAAGGTTCCGCACCGCCCGAATCCCTCCCGAGCCAGTTGGTAGCCGCACCGCAGCCCTTTGATGCCAGCTTCGCCCGCCGGTCTGCAAACCAGCACGGGACGCCTCACTCCCAACCGATTCTGCAGGCAATCGCGCACTAGGTAAAGGCCGCACCCTCACCCCCCCAACCCCCGAACAATCAGCCCCACCCCCTCGCCGTGCCAGCGCTGCACCGCCTTGTGGTCGGCGCCGAGGAGCGTGCCGAGGCGGCGCCAGGGGTAGAGGTGGCGGTCGGTGTAGGGGCTCACCAGGGCGCGGGCGCCGACGAT